>JAKCCC010000012.1 GCA_021838985.1 Planctomycetota bacterium | reverse complement strand
TACTCCCTGAAAATCGCGACTGGGGCCTGGTGAAGGCGCTTGGCAAGCGCCGGCGGGAACCGGGCTTGGCGGAGATTTCACCCCCGGCAAGCCGGGGGCTATATACATGGGGCAGCTGTTGTTTTCCGTTGGCGCCCCGGACGCACCGGAGAAATGGCATTCCTGGATGGCCTGTAAAGCCGCGCCGGTGGCGTCACGCACGCACTCGGCAACATCCACAGGCCGCTTGGCGCAGCCCGCCGCGAACAGGCCCCCCTGGCGTTGTTCCTCCGCCAGGAATCCGTGTTGGTCCCGTTGCAACGCCACCCCGCCCGCGATCAGCTCATCGGATACCGCCGGCGCCATGCCGGTGGCCAACACCACCAGGTTCACTTTCCGGCTGATGCGCTGGCCGGCGAGAGTGTCCTCCGCTTCGACCACCAGATCGCCAGCGCCGCTGACCGCGGTAACTTTGGCCACCTTGCCTTTGATGAATTCGATCTTTTCGTCCGCCTCGGCCGAAGCCAGGAAGTCTTCCTGCCGGCCCGGCGTGCGCAAATCAATATAAAAAATGCTTATCTTGGCCTCCGGGTATTGCTCGCGAACGTAACGGGCCTGTTTCAGCGACACCATACAACAGACGCCCGAACAGTGCTTCAGATAATGCTCGTCGCGCGATCCGGCACACTGCACGAAAGCGACGGATTGCACGGCCGCACCATCCGATGGCCGCTGAATCTTGCCGCCCGTCGGACCATTCCGGGCCGCCAGCCGCTCCATCATCACATTGGTGATGACGTTCGGGGAGCGGCCAAAACCCAGGCCGTCGATGAGCGCGGCGTTATACGGGTTCCAACCGGTGGCCCAGATCACCGCCCGGACCGGCATCTCGATGACCTCGGGTTGCCCATCCAATTCGATGGCTCCGTAAGGGCAAGCCGGCACGCACTTACCGCAACTGCGGCCCGGGCAAACCGCCGCGTCAATGACGTAACGCACCGGCCAAGCCATCGCGTACGGCAAATAAATGGCCTTGGTGCGGCTCAAGCCGAAGTTGAACGCATCGGACCGTTCCACGGGACAAGCCGCTACGCACGCTCCGCAGGCGGTACATTTGGCGTTCACCCCGCGGGGTTGGCGGCGGATGGTTACCTGATAATGCCCCGCCCCGCCGCTGATTTTTTCGACACTGGCCAAGGTCATCGTGCGGATCCGCGGGCTGGTGCGAATGCGACGGAGATTTATCTCCAGTCCGCACTGTGGAGGGCACAACTTCGGAAAGTACTGGTTCAGCGCTGTCACCCGCCCCCCCAGATACGGATTCTTTTCGACCAGCAGCACTTGGGCGCCAGCCTCCGAGGCCTCAATGGCCGCGGTCATACCACTGACCCCCCCACCGATCACCAGAATGTCCGCCGTTGGCCCGTTGGCGTTCATGGTACGCCCCCTTGATCCACTCCGACCGGGTCCAGGCTCTGCCGGGCAAAACCGCCGGCCTCATAGCCCGGAGCGTAAGCGACGGGTGGCGGCGCTTCCGGAGCGCCGGCCCCCGCGCTGACGCTTGGAGCTACGGTCTTGCCCTGCCCCGCTGCCGACTGGCCTGCCGGCGACGGCGGACCATGCGATGCCGTCGGCCGCGGCGCGCGCCCCCGGACCGCCGCCACGGCTTCGGGCCGGGCTTTCATGGTCCGCTCGCCGAACAGGCTGAACCGCAGCCAGAGCAGGGCGAAACGCAGCAGGGTTTCGTCATCGCGGCGCATTTCTTCGATGAAATCCTCATCCACTTCAAAGCGCTGCAATAGCGTACTTTCAAAAACAAAACGCCGGAATTTATCCAGGTCGTAGCAGGCGGTGAACATCATTTCCAACTTCGCCGGCGGTAATTCTCCACCCGTCTCGAAGAACGGGTGCAGGGTAAGTTCCTTGAAGGCCTCGCCCCACCGGTCATAATCGTGAATGGACTGGTCATCGAACCAGTCGCGCACGGTCCATTGGCGCGGCTCGTGCAACCCGCGACAAACCTCCTCCCGTAGCAGGAAATAGAAACGCTCTCCCGGCCAGCCGTCCGGCGTATCCCGGCGGGCCGCCAACCCCAGGGGAAACATCCGGCACGGCCAGGGCCGATCGGAATAAATGCCGCAGCCGTGGGAGGTCAGAAACGGACAGGTCCGGGGCGCATCGTCGTTCATCTTCAGCAGAACCACCGGTGTTTTCATCGACTTCTCAACCGGCAGCAGGACATACCGCTCCAGAAACTCGCTGGAGGTCAGCCCGAGCCGATGCTTGATCCGCAGCACGTCGTAGGGCGATAGAAAAATATTCACGTCCGCGCAACAGCGGTTAAAGCACGGCAAACCGCGGTGACAGGCAAATCGGAAGGTGTCGTTCCAATCCAAATGCCCCAGGTCCGCGCCGATCTTCTCCGGCCCAACCACGGCGGCGCCGGCGCAACTGAATTGGCCGTTCGAGTTATCCATCGCCTGCCTCCACGATCAGTTCCCGCGTGGCGTCATCTGACCAGACCGGGATCATCGAACCGACCCCGGTGGTAGGGTTCAGTACGTAGCGGTAGGAAGCGTGCTGGTTGAATTGCGCTTTCATCCACGTCCACCCGTTGCGGTAGTAAGGGCACTGGTCGCTGAAACAGACCAGGAAAAACTCTGTATTCCACGTTGCCCCGGAGGGCACCCGCCATTTCTGAAGGCGGGAACCGCAGTGCGGACACACGTTTTTGCCTACCGCCACCGCCATATTCAGTCCATCCGTTGACCAGTAGCCCGGTTTTTTCACCCCGTCGCCCCGGCCCGCCGCAGGCATCTACGGGTGACGAAACTCGCGTCACCCCTGCTTATATATCCCCCGCTTGTGGGGTGGTGTCCCCGGGCCAGCCCGCGTGCGATGGCCAGGCCGTAGGCGCTTATATAGCCCCCCACTTGTGGGGGGTGGTGCCCCGGGCCGCACCTCAGCTCCGCCCTCCGCACACAAGCACCCCGCATGACCCGCCGGCCGCGCCGGGCGCTGGGGCCAGGCTCCAGGCTACGCCGTCAAATACTTGACTGGCCGCTTCCGCATGGCCCACTGCTCCGTCTTGCGATCGTAGGTGCAGTTGACGAAAGCCAGCCAGTTGGCGTTGTCCATGCTCGGCTTATCCGACCGGAAGTAATAGCCGGGCCACCGCGTTTCTTCACGGAACAGGATGGAACGCATGTGGGCGTCGGCCTGGAACATGCGATGCACGTTCTCCCAGCACCGCATCAGTTCATGCAGGTCCTCGGCCGCCAGGCAGGCGGCGTCCTGCTTTAAGTAGCCCAGCAGTTCCATGCCCTTTTCCAGCAGTTTTCCGCTGGTCTTAAACTGGCTGGACACGCCGCCGGCGTACTCGTCCATGATTTTCTGGAGCCGATACATGAACTGCGTCGGACGAATATAATTCGGGTTCACGTCCGGATCCGTAGTCGTCTTGCTGTGCTGGGCGAAGGTATCCAGCGGCTTGAGTATCTGGGCCTTGAGGCTCTCGACCTGGGCGGCATCCACGTTCGGCGCTGCCCTATGATCGGCGATGTACGCGATCGCGGCTTTGCCGGCAATACGCCCCTCGGTGAACGAACCGGAGCTGAACTTATGGCTGGAGGCCCCGGAAGCGTCGCCTGCGGCGAACATCCCGCTGACCGTCGTCATGTGCGGATAGCCCCAGAAATATTCCTGCCGCGTCGCTTCGTTCTGCAGATCTTCCGGTCCGGAGACCCACGCCCCGGAGGCGCCGGAGTGCGACCCGATGAAATAGGGATCGCACGCCATGATCTCGGAGGGCCGCTTCTCCGGCTCAACGTTGGTCGCGGCCCAGAGAATGGCTTGCGAGATAGTCATATCCAGGAAGTCTTCCCAGGCTTCCGCTTCCAGCTCCCGCAACTTTTTCCTGGCCGCCTTTTCATCGGGCGATTTTTCCGCGATGGCCTTGATGGCGTCGTGGGTTTGCATATAGATGGGGGCTTTGCCATCCATCACATCGAGCATCATCAACCAATTGCGGATGTTGGCCGGCGCCGGCTTGACCTTGCCGTACGGTTGCCATTTTTCCAATTCGGCGGCGTT
This sequence comes from Planctomycetota bacterium, assembly GCA_021838985.1. Classification (GTDB taxonomy): domain Bacteria; phylum Planctomycetota; class Phycisphaerae; order WQYP01; family WQYP01; genus JAKCCC01. The sequence goes on along the minus strand of JAKCCC010000012.1, from coordinate 10,081 downwards.
TTCCTTCATATAATTGCCGCCCTGGGCGTTGGTGGCGAGCGCTTTAAACAGCAGGAACCACGCCCCCACCGGACCATAGGCATCCTTGAAGCGCACCGGGATAAACCGCACTTCCTGGCAGGTCATTTCCGCGCCGCCATAAATGGTGAAAAAGGCGCTGGCGCCGGAATTGAACGGCGGATACCAGGAACGCCCGAAACCTTCACCGGTCGAACGCGGTTTGAAAACGTGAACAGCGCCGCCCATGGCCACCAGCGTCGCCTTGGCCTTGAAAACGTAAACTTTATTCTGGCGTGTGCTAAAACCGATGGCTCCAACGCAGCGGTCGCCGTCCATCAGCGGGTGGGTAATAAACACCCGCTCGAAGTACTCCCCGCCGGCCTCGGCCAAGGCGTTTTTCGCGGCTTCAGCCACGATCACTTTGTACGATTCGCCATTGATCATCAGCTGCCAGCGGCCCTCGTGGATATATTTACCTTCAGCGTCTTTCCAGATCGGCAAACCCCATTTTTCAAACAGGTGCACCGTCGAATCCACGTGGCGGGCAATGTTCGCCACCAAATCTTCGCGGGTAATGCCCATCAGATCATTGCGAACGTAGTCGCAATAGTCCTTCAGCGTATTCGCGCCACTGTTAAGGTCCACGTACTGGTTGATGGCCGAGAGGCCCATGGCCACCGCGCCCGAACGGTCCATCACCGCCTTGTCAACCAAGGTCACTTTCAGGCCATTTTTCTTGGCCCAATAGGAAGCTTCGACCGCGGCGCCGCAGGCCGCCATACCGCCGCCGCAAATCAGCAGGTCGGTTTCCACTGTTACTGTTTCAAAGTTTGCCATGATGGTCAGTCTCCATAGCTCGCTCGCCTTGTCGAGTCGCCTTCTTCGGCGACCTGTGCGTTCTTATCCACCGTGAGGCTCCGGCCCCGCGGCTCTTTCTGATCCGTCCGCTTCGATTGATCCGACTCAGCCCTCCGATCCGTCGACTCCGCCGCGCTTACAGCTTTGGAACCGCCGTGAACTTCACCGGCCCTTTTTCGGTGTTCAGACCCGCTGGTTCACACATCAGCGTGGCGCTTTTCAGATTCCCGTCGCCGGTCGGGTAGTGCCCAAACGCTTTCACCTGGCCTTCTCCAACGCCTCGGCGAATCGGGAACTTAAACCGCTTGGGCTTGATTTCCTTATTGCGGAACTGCACCGTCCACATGATGTCCTCGGTGCTGCGCATGGCGGTCACAGTGGCCCCCAGCGGCACGAAGTCGGCATAGCCACGAACCTCAATCGCCTGGGTCGGACAAATCTTCACGCAGTTGTAGCACTCCCAGCACATGGCTGGTTCGCGGTTATAGGCTTTCATCTTCTCCTTATCCAAGACCATCAGGTCGTTGGGGCAGATGTGCTGACAGGCGGTTTTGTCCAGCGCTTTGCAGCCGTCACACTTTTCCGCGATTACGAAACTTGGCATGGGGTTCTCCTTAAAAAAACGTTGATCATACAATATCGGGTCAGAAACGCACGATGACCCAGCTCATTGGCGCGTACCGGCTTGGCAACATCGTTATATTCCATTCTGTGAAATATTTCACAATTCTATTCGTGCAATATTTCACAATCTATCGCGCGCTCTACCGCCTGCACTACCTGCACCAACGGCAACCGGCACAGGGACGCCACACCGGCCACGCCCATCAGCTTCAATCCCCCCGACTCCACCTGACAGTCTAACGAATGCGAACGAGTGATGTCCATGGGGAAATGGCGCGATTGGCGGTAATACCGACTTTTCGACCCACTATCGGACCGATACCTATCCGGTATCGGTTGGATTCCTATTGGCGGTACGGATATCCACCTACTGCCCTGTCAAGCGATAAACGTCGGGTTGGCGAGAGAGCCCCGGACCCGCCATCGAACCCGCAGCACCGGCCTTCAGGCCGGTGACGAGTCGCCCGCGGCGACCCGGTGAACGGCTTCCGGACGCGATACCCGAAAGCGAAGTGCTGACAGAGCACGGCACGGCTTGTTTTCACTTGGAAAATTGCTAATATTCCCGTTTCGATAGGCTTTGTAGGAATTTACGCCTGTGATTACAAAAGCGACGAACATTACCAAGCACGCGGCCAAAGTGACGGCCGATCAGCGGGCCGCCGTGCGGGGCATCCGCCCCTGTATCGTATGGCTGACCGGCCTTTCCGCCTGCGGCAAATCAACCATCGCGATGGAATTGGAGCACGCCTTGATCGCAGCCGGTCACCCGGCCTATGTGCTCGACGGTGATAACCTGCGCCACGGATTGAATCGTGATCTTGGCTTCACGCCGCGGGACCGGGCCGAAAATATCCGGCGGGTCGCCGAGGTCGCGTTGTTATTCGCCGATGCGGGGATGATTGTGGTTTGCAGTTTTATCAGCCCCTACGCCGCGGATCGAGACGGCGTGCGACACCGGGTTCCACCCGGACACTTTGTGGAAGTGTTTGTCGACACTCCGCTGGAAGAATGTGAACGGCGTGATCCGAAGGGATTGTACAAGAAGGCCCGCGCCGCCGTGGCCGCGGGCAGCGGGCTTGGCTTCACGGGAGTGGATGCGCCTTATGAGGCGCCGCGGCAGCCTGAAATTCATCTGCACCCGGACCGCCAGAATGTTGCGCAATGCGTGCAGGAAATTTTTGATTATCTCCGCCGCCACGGCCGGCTGGGAGATTAAAACAGGGACGCAAGGGGTGTTTATGTCCGCCACTTCTAATCGCGTCTCCGTTTCGTTCCTCGGTTTATCCTCGGCCTCCTCTGGGCCAGATTTCCGCGGACTAATTAGGAACGCGGAAGGCGCCCTTGGATCACCGGCTGGCACTGCGTGACCGCCCCCCGCAGCAGGTCGAAGAGCCGCCCCGGTGGACGCCGCCTGAACTGCCGTGGCTGGCCCACCGGTTCGGCGGCACCCCGGAGTGTGTCACCGCAGCGGATCCTCTACTACCGATTCCTTCCGCGTTCCCATTTAGATTTAGTTGACGGGGCGGCGGAAAGCCTTCAACTTCCGGCCTTCGTGGTGCACACCGGGGACCAGCCCTGCCACCAGGGGATTTTCCCCGGTCGCCGAAGAAGGCGACTCGACAAAGCCTGCTCGCCCCCGGCGAGGCGAGCTGCACGCAGCGGCCGCCCACCAGCGCGGCCGGCCGATGGGTCCGGCAGGGCCGTTCTACACGGAGAAATGGCTCATCGATTCTGTAAACGTTATTTTCTGGCGGGTCTTTATTCCACTCGCACCTGGTCGGTCAGGCCGAGGTCAGCGAGGATCTGGTGAAGGTCGGACTCGAACGCGGCGGCGGCGCGCGGCTCCACGGCGATCTGGAACTCGACGCCAACACGCAGGTCAGCGCCGGCGCTGCGCAGCTTGGGCAAGATCCGGGTGCCGAGACGGTTCCAGAGTTCGGGCGGCACTTGGCCGACGATGCGATAGTTCTTACGCGCCGCGGTCGCGGCGGACTCCGCCGGGCGGACGGCTTCCGGTTGCCCGCCTTTGGTTTGGATCTCTTCGTTTCCGGCTTGCGGTCTGAAAAGATCGCCCGAGCGGATGCCCCCGCCGGTCGCCGAAGGAGGCAACTCGACAAGGCGAGCTGAGGTGGCGCCGTCGCCCCTGACCGCCGAGGTAGCGCCCTCGCCCCCGACGGCAAACTGTTCCGGCTCGGCAACGTTCTTGATCGCCTGGGCCTTTGCCTTGGTCAGCAGAAACACGCCTGCTTCAAAGGCGACTTCGTCCGGGGCCAGCAGCTCGGCGTACCAGAGGCGCTCGTAGCCGCCGCCCGGCTGCGGCCCGGAGGCGAGACCAAAATCACCTTGGCCGACGAATTCGACGATTTTGCTGCGCAAGGTGGCGTCCGGGTCCAGCAGGCGCGTCAGTGCGCCGTTCAAAAAGCTCTGTCGCAAGCTCACCAGCGGCCATGCTCCGGCTTCTTTGAGCGCCGGCGGCCAGTTGCGTTCGATATAGCCCGCGCCGACCGATTCGCTTAGAATCGCCTGGGATTTCAAAGCGGTGATAACCCGGCCGCACAGCGTCTCGCCGCTGGAGGAATGGCCGGCACCCAGGTCTATAACTTTCAGGCCGTCCGGCTCCCTGGCCTCGGCCATGACGGCGAAACGGTATCCGCCCCACACCTCGTCTTTGGCCGCCGCCTCGGCCGCCACCACCTTGGAATGAAGTTCAGCCCGCTCGGCGCGATCGCGGTCCCCGCCAAGCGTTCCTTCCGCAATCTCCCGCTCGACGCGCTTCCATGCCAGCGAAAGCGCGACGCTTTCGCGCAGCTCGCGGCCGGGCTTTTTCAGGCACCAGACCAACGCGCCCGGATAGAGCCGGGGCGATTGGCCGCGCTGGCGCGTCCACTGGGCAATCTGTTCGCGCCAGACTCCATGGCCCGTCCATTCCTGCGTCGGGTCCAGGATCACCAGGGTAAGCTTCGGATTGTCCGGGACGGCTGCCCCGTCTGCCGGGAATGGAATGACCGGCACGCTGGCCTCCCGGCGGAACTGCTCTTCGATGAGTCTCCGCATGGCGGGCCTGATTTCGGATTCTTCATCCAGCGACGCCCGGCGGTCGCTGACCACCTTTTTCATCGTGGGTTCGTAACCGATGCGAAAACCGTCCGAGCCAACGGTGCGAATGTAATACGACCGATCCTCCAGGGCGCGCACGGCGTTGTCCACCGTGGTGGTTTCCACTTCCGGCTCGCCGAGCGCGAAACGCAGCTCCGGCAGATGGGCCACTTTGTCGATCTGGCCGCCGGACGATTCAAAGAATATCGCCGTCGCCACCCGGCGGTGAATGTCCTTCAGCGCCCCTTGGGTGTCCGCATCAAGGGCGCGGGCGTGGGCTTGCTCGCCGGCAATGTCCACGCCGATGGCTGCCTCCAGGCGTGACTCCCCCAACTGCCCCAGCACCACAGCGCGGAACTCCTGCACCTGAAGCGGCGCCGAGCCGAGGGTAAGCAGCCGCTCGCGCCGGGCGTGCGCATAGCCATCCTTGTAGGCCCAGGAAATCCACTGGGCCAGCATGGCCAACGTGCCGCGCGTCTGCTGGTACTGGGACAGCGACTGCCATTTTCTCTGGAACACCGAGAGCGTAGCCGGATGAAATGGATAGCAGGCCTCGAAGCGGCCGCGCAGGAAATCCCTGGCCTTGGACTGGGTGGTGGATGTGTCCACCGCGGTGCATTCCCGCGGCAATTGCGCCCGGCGTTCAAAACACCAGTCGGCATAGATCCGGGCGGCGGTTTTCCGCGCCCGTTCCAGAGTGTGGCGGGCTTGCTCCGTCTGGGGGTCCTCAAAAAGCCGGCGCCGCACCACGTCGCTGATTTCCGCCTCATCGTTGGCAATCAGGTCCTTGGCCACGCGCCGGACAACCTTGGTGATCTTGTCCTGCCACTGCATATCCCAATCGGTCATTTCCACCTGGCTCCGCGGCAAGCTGATCACCGCGGCGCCGCGCGTGGCGCCGGTGGTCGCCACGGTCAAATTCTGAATGAAAGCATGGAATTGATCGGCCATGCCCCGGTGGCGATTGAGAAAATTAAGCACCTCGTCAAACAACAGCAGCACCGGCGCATTGGCCGCCTTAAATACGCGATGGAGCGCCTCCGTCCCCGGCGGCGTGGTCGGGGCGGACTTTCCTAATTCGGCCACACCCTTTTCACCGGCCAACTGCCAGGCGATGTCAATCCATGGCGTTTCACGGCCAGCTTTCGGGTCCCAGGCGTTGCCCACGAACGCCGCGACTCGAGCCTCCGGCACGGTGGACAGGCCGGCTTGGCTTATCAGCTGGCCAATGCCGGGGTAATCCGCCGCTTTGGCCCCGCTGGTAGCTAAGTGGTAAAGAGCCGTCAGGGTGTGGGTTTTGCCGCCGCCGAACTGGGTAATCAGCGTCATCACCGGCGCCGTGTTTACGGTCGCTCCGGAGAGCCGGCGCAGCACCATACCCGCATGTTCGCGCAGCGCCCGCGTGAAGCAGGTGCGGGCGAAAAATTGCTTCGGGTCCCGGTAATCTTCCGGCGCGGTTCCGCCGATGACCTGTTCCAGATGGATGGCGAATTCATCCGGGTTAAACGACCGGCCTTCGCGCACTTCCTTACGCGGGGTGGTGATTTTGTACCAGGGTTCCATTGGTGAATTCCCCCTAAATTCTCTTCATTCGCTCGAGCAGGTCGGCGGCTGATGGCCTCAGACGGTTCAGGTTGGCGTAGGCGACCGGCTCCAAATAGCCAGCGCCCGCGAACATCCGATACCGGATTCCGTCGGTAATGATAACGTCGCTGCGTATTCCCAGCTCCTGTGCGTACCCCCGCACCTGTTCGAGCGCGACTTCGACGTCCGCACCGGGCCGTTTGGCTTCTATGAGGAGCTGACAGTTCTCTGATGCTCGGGGCAGTTTACGGAAAGCCGCAACGTCGACATCGCGCCACTCCACGGCGATTAATTCCGGCGGCCAGCCGAGCGCCCGCAGGAGCGGCACGACGAAGTGGCAGACGAGCTCGGCCTCGGAAGGGGCCTCGCCGAAGTTCCGCCGGTCTTCGAGCTGTGGGCTCAGGTCCTGAGCCTGTGCCGTAATGCCTGCTATTGTCGGCGGGACCCCGTCCCAGGGCGGCTCCTCCAACGGTAGCCCCGGCAGCGGCGCCTGTCGCCAGTGGGTCGGGGGCGAGGCGAGGAATCGACTCACATACTCGCGAACCTGCGACTCCTGCACACGGGAGAAGCGGCCCTTCGTGAAGGCCGATCCGCCAAGCTGGTAGTCCTGCGGGAGTTTGCACCAGCGGACGCGCCGGCAATGCTGAAGGTCGAACCCGTGCACATCGTCAAAACGACTCTCGTATGCGTAAGGCCCGACCACGAGGCCAACAGCCCGAATCTGGGCGGGGCCCGTCCGGAGAAGTATCGCGTCCCCGTCGGCCATGTCCGCGGCGAATTTCTTGATCCGGTTGTCGCCGGCGTAATCGTGTCGGTAGACGTCACGAGACCAGGGCCCTGCGTCACCAGGCCCCATTAACGCGACGCCGTGTCGGATGAAGAAGTCGGCGATGGAGCTAAGCACCGGGGTTGGCGGCCTGATCTGCCAGCATTGCATTTTCCGCCTCCGCCTACCTCGGCACGGCCAGCAGCATGGCGTCCAATAACCGCTTTTCTTCGCTGCCGGAAGGATAAAGCGCCGACAGGGCGTTCGCCAGCCGCAGGAAGTCCGGCCCACGCTGCTGTTCGGCCTTAATCAGGGCCCGCAGACCGTTGGTCTGGCCGCCGGCCAGCAGCAGCATCGCCGCGTGAACGCGGTCCAGCGTGGTGGCCGTGACTTCACCGCGAACCCGCCAAGCTTCCTCCTTCAATATGCCCTTTTCAGCTCCGCGCTCTCCGCGCCTCCGCGGTGAGTCGGCCTCATTTTTTGGAAACAGCGTTTGCTGCGGATCGCCCCAGTTTTCCAGCCGGCTGGCCATCACCGCGGCGCCTTCTTCGCCGAAAAGCTGCTTGGCCCGTTCGCCAACCGGCAGCAGCCGCACCACGCCTTTGCTGGTCTGGATGATCCGCCCTTCCCACTTGGAAAGGTCGACGCCCAGCGGCTGGGCGAAACGGCGGGCGACATCGAAGACCAAAGCAAAGCCACCCGGGCGCTTCGCCGGTGCGTGGATTTCAGCGTCCTCGGTTTCCGTATCTTCGCTGTCCTCGGTTTCCGTATCTTCGCTGTCCTCGGTTTCCGCAGATTCGGCGTCCTCGGAGGGATCGGACGCATCGGACCGAGCGGTTGGGGCTTTAACATCGGTGCTTTGCAGTGTCCACAGAAACAGGGCCGTCAGACGGGCATCTTCTTCCAAGGCCCCCGCGGCGCCGTTACGCACCTTCGCCTCCGCCGAGCCTAAAACGTTTTCCAGCGCTGTGCGGCCAACCACCTCCCAGACTTTTTCCAGATAGTCGGCCAGTTTCACTTCGCGGCCATCGGCGGTTTCCACTTTGCGGTATCGGCTGAAGATCTCCAGCGCCGGCCCGATGCACGCAAACACCAAATCCGCTCCGCGAATGCCCTCGCCCTGCAGCCGTTCCATCCAGTCGCCGACGCGTGTGGGCAATTCGCGCAGCACTTCGCCCCAATCGCCCACCGGCGCATCCTCCGGCCGCGGGCGGCAAACAAGGTGGACGCTGGTGGCAAGTGCGGCGGAGTCGCGGGCGCGCAGACGCGAGCTCCTTTCCGTGGCAATGGGCCAGGAACCGGTGATCGTCCAGCCGCCCCGGATCAGACCGGAAAGCAGGGCCTCCCAGCCCTCGGTGGTTTTGTGTGCAAATACCACGCAGCCGACGCCGTCCTCACGGAGGACGCGCCGCCCTTCCGCAAAAGCCGCCGCCATTTTTTCTTCAAACCACGCGCGGTCCTTGGGCCGGCCACCGTCCCTCTTGGTTTCGTCCTGGACCGCCTCGCGCAGTTTCGGCGAAAGTGGGTTGGCGGGATCGAACGGATCGCGCAGTAGCGGATTGCCCGGCAGCGCTCGCTTCAGCCAGACCAGGAAGAGGTCCGAGAGGTCGGAATAGGGGATGGCGTCGTAATAAGGCGGGTCGGTGAACCATATGCCGAATGAGTCGTTGGGAAGGGGAACTTCCGGCGCGTCGGCCTGTTGGACTTGGCCGCCGCTCCGCGCCGGGATACCGGGCCCGTCGACCACCTCCCCAACAGCCCGGAGGGCTCCGTCAAAATGCTCTGATCGTCCGCCGGATATGATCGTCTCGGGGAAAGTCCAGGTGATGGGAAGCGTCTGCATCCCGAAGGCTGGCGCAAGCGAACTGTTCGGGTGTAGGCGTGCATTGCCGTTGCACGATCGCGCAAATACGCTCAGTGCGCACGCCAACGGTTCCGACAGGGCTGGATTGCCGCGGGCCGCGGCGCCGATGCCGGTCGCCAGATGCACCAGCGCCACCTTCTGCCGCGCCGTGAAAAGATCGCCGAATTTCATCATTCCATATTTTTGGAGGCTAAAGGCACGGCCAGCACCGGAGCCACCACCGACAGGCGTCGGCTCGTCGGGTGTGGGACAAAGCCCCTTCTTTCCGCCCTGCTCCCATTCATCGAGAATGGTCTTGAGTCGGCCCTGAGCCTTCCACACGGCCTGATAATCACGCGGGGTGGGCAGGCGATAGTGTCGGCCCGGTTGGCCGGACCTGAGCGTCACGACGGCCAGCATCCGCGCCCCACCGATTCTGACAGGCTGGAAGCCTGTCCCACCTGTTTTTCTAGAGGGACAGGCATCTTGCCTGTCACCAAAAATTACATCCGCGCCACCGTGCTGCTGGGACAACTGCGCCCGTACTCGCTCCGGCGGCAAAACCGCCCCGCAACACAGGCATGTCGCCTTAGCCCGCGTCACGCTACCGGCGGGAACATCCTTTTCCGATTTCGGCTCGAAAATCTCGAACTCAAAGGGGGAAAAATCACCGCAGAGGCGCCCAGAACGCGGAGCTTCCTTTAGATTTTTCTCGGCGCTCTCTGCGCCTCCGCGGTGAACATGGTAGCGCAGCGCCCGTTTGCGGTTCGGTTTGTTGCACAGCCAGAACGACCGCACCAGCGGTATTTCCGCGCCGCAGTTGGGCGCTTCGCATCTGACCGTTCGCGCCCAGAGGTAAGCGATGGGTGTGGCGCCGTCGGGATCTTTGGGATACAAATCGCCGAGTTCCTTTTCCACCTCCTCTTTGATCCGCTTTCCCACCCGGCGGAGTTCATCCGCCAATGATTCGGCGTTCTCCGCGCCCCTGCGGCGGGTTTCCCGCGGAATATCCTCCAGCATCACTTTCAGGATCAAGCACGCCACGGGATTTAAATCGCTGGCGAAGGCGTCGCAGCCGATGCGCAACGCTTCCAGCGGAATCGAGCCGCCGCCGGCGAAGGGATCAACCACCAGCGGCGTCTCTTCCGGATGGGCGGCTTGGACCAGCTCGCGGGCGGCTTTCAGATACGCCGGATTGGCGGCGTTATCCCAGTTGGCGAAATCGGCGATGAATTCGTGCAACAGGACATGGCGCAGGCCCTGATCCGTCTGAATGTCTTTGCTCCAGCGCTCCGGCCGGTAGGAAA
>JAKCCC010000011.1 GCA_021838985.1 Planctomycetota bacterium | reverse complement strand
GGCACCACGGGAGCGGCATCCAGAAGGGCGATGTCGTTGGCTGTGATCGCGCCGGCCGAAGGCCCGCTGGTCTGCCCAGAGGGGCCGGTCGGACTGGCCGTCGCCGCAGTGGCGACCGCGGCCGATACCGCGAGCGCCAAGGCACTCGTAAACAGCAACTTGGTGGTGGAGTGTGGCATGGTTTGCCTCCTTAAATAATCCTGCCGATCTGGCCGCCACCTACACAGCAGCCGCCCACCCGGCAGACATTTTTCGATTAAACATTCCCGTTATCCGGCCAAACTGGCAGACCGGCTTGGTTATTTCCGCCTTATTCGATGCGGGTGCAAACCGCGTACCAAGGCGCCCCGCCAACACTGGCAGCCGTACTCTGGCCGTTTTTCGCCTCATCGAATCCTGTAATACATGCACGGATGTCCCGCGTCAAGCATCCCTTTCATGAGCGCCAGGGCCGGAAATTTGTCGTCCGCCTGCATTGTTCGCCCTACGGCCCGCCCCCCCGGTGCTGAGGCGACCGGACGCCCCTTTGGGGTCACAACATAGCCAATGGTGAGGACGGCTTGCCCCAAGCCGTCCTAGTCAATCCTTGCGCCCTCATGCTAGCAACATTTATTAAGATTTCAAGAGTGCCTGGGGGCGCTTTGACTTAAGGGGCGGGCTGGTTTAGAATGGCGGCTGTTCTGGGACGGGAGATCCGCCAGGGGCGGGCCGCCAGGAGTTGGCAGGAGCCAGGGCTATTAGTCAACATGGGTTGCGTTGCAACGAGCAGATTCGTATCTCACCGGTCCGGTTAATCACTCAAGACAATCAGCAAGCGGGCATCGTACCGATCGTGGAGGCCTTGCGCCTCGCCCACGCCGCGGGTCTGGACCTGGTGGAGGTTTCACCGCACGAACGACCGCCCGTTTGCCGCGTCATGGATTACGGCAAATGGAAATACAAGCAGCGCAAGAAAGAGCAGAAAGCGCATGCCGGCTCCCATGAGCAACAGATCAAGGAGCTGCGCATCCGCAGCGTCAAAATCGACATGCACGATCAGAACACCACGCTGAACAAGGCGCGTCGGTTTCTACACAACGGCCACAAGGTGCAGTTCAACCTCATGTTCCGGGGCCGCGAAATGGCCCACATCGATCTGGGCCGGAAGCTGTTGGAAAAATTCCGTGCGGACCTGGAGGCGCTCTGTAAGATCGAGCGCGATCCCAAACTGGAGGGGCGGCGCATGATTATGATCGTCGCCCCCAAACCGCATGCCGCCGCGCCGGCCGTGGCCGCGCCGCCGGCTGCCGCCACGGCTGGGGCCGCGCCCGCGATCGCGGCGGAGCCAAGCGCGACCTCCGCCCCAGCGCCAGTTGCCGCGGGATAATTAAGTTCTAGGTTTTAGGTTGCGGCCATATTTCTAAAACCTAAAACTCTGTCCGGCGTCCGCCTTGACCTGTTTCCCTGGTCGTCCGTAAGATGGTCAGGGGCGAGCGGGTGGCGTGCCCCCTATCGTTACGGCCTTTCGACGGCAACCGGGAGGGGCCATAACTGGTCGCGCGGCTGTGGCGGCGCGGAGGGTTAAAAGAATGCCCCATCAGCGCAAGGAACTTACCCAAATCCTGATCGAAATGGGCGCGGTCGACCGGGCCGCGGCGGCGCAGGCCAGGGAACAGGCGCGCAAGATCGGAAAACCGGTGGAACAAGTCCTCCTCGATACTCAAAAGGCCAGCGAAGAAAACCTTACCAAGGCCCTGGCTATCCAGAATGACCTGGAATACATCGACATTGAAGTAAACAAAGAGCTGCTGGCCACCGCGGATTATCGGCTCCTGCCCGCCGATCTTATTAAGCGCCATCAAGTCCTGCCGCTGGGCACGAAAAATGGCCGACTGCGGATCGTGGTCGGCGACCCCAACGACCTGGAAGCCCTGGAAGCGCTGCGTTTCCGCCTGAATCAACCACTGGAAATATGTCTGGCCCAAAAGAGTCAGATCAAAAAGCACGTCAGCCGCCTGTTCGCCGAGGAACAAAAATCCATCGATGAAATGGTCCGGCGCATGAGCCTGGACACCACCATCGACGTCGTTCCCGGCGCCACCATCGACATCACCGCCCGGGGCGGTGAAGCCCCGATCAACCGGCTGGTCGATGCGCTTATCACCGAGGCCGTTAAAACTCGGGCCAGCGATATCCACGTGGAACCCATGAAGGATCGCGTACGCGTGCGCTATCGCATCGACGGCGTCTGTCAGCTACGGGAAGATCTGCGTAAACAATTACAAAGCCGCGTGATCGCCCGCCTGAAGATCATGGCCGGCATGGACATCGCGGAAAAACGCCTGCCTCAGGATGGACGCATCCGCATGAACGTTGACGGCACGGATATTGACTTCCGGGTCAGCGCGCTGCCGGGCTATCACGGTGAATCCCTGGTGCTGCGCATCCTGCGACCAGACAGCGTGCGGATCGGCATCCAGCACATGGGCTTTGAAGAGGACGACTATCTGCGTTTCCGCCGGATTATTTCCCGGCCCAACGGCATTTTCCTGGTCACCGGGCCCACCGGCTCCGGCAAAACGACGACGCTTTACGGAGCCTTGCTGGAGTTGAACACACCGGACCGCAAAATTATCACGGCCGAAGACCCCGTGGAATACAACTTCGCCGGGATCAACCAGTGTCAGGTCAAGGAGCAGATCGGCCTGACGTTTCCCAAGATTCTTCGCTCCATGCTGCGCCAGGCGCCCAATATCATCCTGGTCGGTGAAATCCGCGACCGGGAGGCCGCCGAAATCGCCATTCAGGCCGCCCTCACCGGCCACCTGGTTTTCAGCACGCTGCACACCAACGACGCGCCTTCCGCCATCACGCGGCTGATCGACATGGGCGTCAAGCCGTTCCTGGTGGCCTCGTCCATTCAGGCGATTATGGCGCAGCGCCTGATCCGGGTGCTGTGCGAGCAATGCAAGCAGGTGAACGACCATCCCGACCAAAAATTTCTTTCCCTGCTGGGCTTTAGCGAGGCGCAACTGGCGGGGCGCACCATCTACAAGGCCGTCGGTTGCGAGGCCTGCCATAAGACCGGCTACCACGGCCGCACCGGCATCTTTGAGCTGATGTCCATGAACAGCGAGCTGCGCGAACTGGCCTTTAAACGGGCCAGCACCAGCGCCATCCGCAAGGCCGCCCGCGCCACCGGCATGAAAATGCTGCTCGATGACGGTAAAATTAAAGTGTTAAATGGAGTCACCACGCCGGAGGAAATCGCCCGGGTGACGCAAGTGGAAGGGATCGCGACCGAGTAAAGGCCGCGCGGGTATGGGCGGCGGCCGGCCGCGGCCCGGAAAAGAGTGAAGCGGTTGTGTCACAGATTCTGATTGATCGACTGTTGGAAACGACCATCAAACGCGGGGCGTCCGATTTGCACCTGCACGTAGGCCGGCCTCCCACCCTGCGTCTGAATGGCCATCTACGCGAACTGCAAACCAAGACCCTTAGCCCGGAAGATACGATGGCCCTGATGAAGGCCATCACGCCGGAGCGCGGCCAGCAGGAGTTGCAGGAACACGGCACCACCGATTTCGGCATGTCCTTCGCCACGCCGGACGGTTCCGCCCAGGCGCGTTTCCGCGTCTCGGCATATCGGCAAAAGGGTGTGATTTCCGTGGCCATGCGCAAAATTCCCTACAAGCTTCTAACCTTCGAGGAAATCGGCCTGCCGGAAATCTGCCGCGAGTTGTGCCGCCGCCCCCGTGGCCTGTTTTTGGTCACCGGCCCGACCGGCTCGGGCAAAACCACCTCCCTGGCGACGATGATCAATTACATCAACGAAAACTACGACCACCACATCGTCACGGTGGAAGACCCCATTGAGTATTATCACGAACATAAGAAGAGCATCGTCAGCCAGCGTGAAGTCGGACCGGGCAGTGACGTGCCCACCTTTGGCGAAGCGCTGCGGCGGGTCTTGCGCCAAGACCCGGATGTGATTCTGGTCGGTGAAATGCGCGACCTGGAAACCATTGAAGCCGCCATCCGGGCCGCGGAAACCGGCCACCTCGTGTTCGCCACGTTGCACACCACCGGCTGCCAGGGCACCATCAACCGCATCATCGACGCCTTTCCGGTGGATCAGCAGGAGCAGATCCGCGTGCAGCTTTCCGTCACGCTGCTGGCGATTTTAAGCCAGGTGTTGATGCCCCGCTCGGATACCGAGGGCCTGGTGGCGGCGTACGAATTTCTCGTGATCACCCCCGCCATCGCCAACCTGATCCGCGAAAACAAAACTTTCCGTATCGATTCGGCGATTCAGACCGGTAAGAAATTCGGGATGCAGCTTCTGGACGATCACCTGCTGACGCTTTACCGCGCCGGCAAAATAAGCGCCGAGGACGCGATCGATCGGTCCCGCCATGCGGCCGACCTGGCCGAGCGGATGGGCAAGCGCATGGACCGGCCGGATACCGACAAAGAGACGGGCAGCACGCCCGCGTATGCAGCGCGCCGCGCGGGCTGAGCAGGTTTTAAAAACTGGGTAAGAATTATGCCTGACTCAACCGGCAATGGAAAAGCGACCTTCGCCGTCAAACCGGCGCCGGTGAAACCCCCGGCGGCGGCGCCACCCAAGGCCGCAGGCGGCGCGCCCGCGGCCCGCGGCGCTCCCATGCCCCCGGTCGATCAGCTCAAGAACCGCCCCTTGGGCCGGGTGCTTATAAAAATGGGCCGCATCACCCGCGAACAGGTACACCAGGCACTGGCGGCACAGCAAAAGCAAAAGGCCAATAAGATCAACACTCCTTTGGGCCAGGTCTTCGTGGACCTGAAGATGATCACCCCCAAGGACTTGAATTTCGCCTTGGCGGCCCAGCGCGGCTTTGAAGTCGTGGATCTGGAGAACCGCCAGATTCCCCCGGAAGTAATTCAGCAGATTCCCGCCCAAATGGCCACGGTTTACCGCACCGTACCGCTGGCGTACGACAAGGCCAGCAACACCATTACCGTCGCCCTCGATTCGCCGGATAATTTCCGGGTGGTCGACGACCTGCACACGCTTCTGGGATTTAACGTAACCGCCTGCATCGCCGAGCCGGAGGCCCTGGCCAAGCTGCTCTCCAAACACTACGCCACCCATCAGGAATCGCTGCTGGATATGGTCAAGGAGGTCGGCGCCGACTCCACCCTGAAAGTGCTGCAGGGCCGCGGCGAGTCCATTGACCTCGATACGCTGCGGGAATTGTCGGAATCCAATCCGGTCAAAAGGCTTCTGAACACCGTGCTGCTGCAGGCGATTAAAGAGCGCGCCTCCGACGTGCACTTTGAGCCTTTCGAGGATGAATTTAAGATGCGCTATCGCATCGACGGTGTGCTCTACGAAATGGTGCCCCCGCCCAAATATATCGCCATGGCCATCACCAGCCGCATCAAGGTCATGGCCAATCTGGATATCGCCGAACGCCGGGTGCCGCAGGATGGACGCATTCCCCTGACCGTCGGCGGCCATCCCGTGGATCTGCGCGTGGCGGTTCTGCCGACCATGTTCGGGGAAAGCGTGGTTCTACGCGTCCTGGACCGGGCCAATGTCTCGCTGGACCTGGATAAACTGGGCATGCGCGAAGATGACCTGCAGCTCTTCCGCCGCCTGATCGCCAAACCCAACGGCATCGTTCTGGTGACCGGTCCGACCGGCTGCGGCAAGACCACCACCCTTTACGCGGCGCTCAACGAGCTTAATTCCATCGAAGACAAGCTCATCACCACCGAAGATCCCGTGGAATATGACATCGACGGCATCGTGCAGGTGCAGATTAATCCGGAAATCGATCTGACCTTCGCCCGGTGTCTGCGCTTCATTCTGCGGCAGGATCCGGATATCATTCTGGTCGGTGAAATCCGCGACCAGGAAACCGCGGAAATCGCCATTCAGGCTTCCTTAACGGGCCACCTGGTCTTCAGCACGCTGCATACCAACGATGCCCCCAGTTCCATCGCCCGTTTGCTGGATTTGGGCCTGGAGCCGTTTTTGATCACCGCCACCCTGGAGGGCGTGCTGGCCCAGCGCCTGTGCCGGCGTATCTGCGTGGCGTGTAAAGAGGAATACCGCCCGACCGAAGAGCAGTTAATGGAGCTGAATCTGCGGCCGGAAGATACCAAGGGCCGGACGTTCTACCGCGGCCGGGGCTGCGCGGAATGTAACAACACCGGCTATCGGGGGCGGCTGGCGATCTGCGAAATGCTGATTCTGGACGACAATCTGCGGGACATGATCATGAATCACGCTTCCACCAACGTGCTGCGTACCGCGTCCCGGCAGCGTGGTCTGCGTTCCCTGCGCGACAGCGGCCTGCTGGCCATCTACGAGGGCCTGACCACCATTGAAGAAGTGGTTCGCCAGACCATCGTGGAAGAATGAAAAGCCCTACCAGGCGAAATGGGCGAAGGCGCGGTTGGCCTCGGCCATCTTATGCACGTTTTCCCGGGTTTGCATCGCCGCCCCCTCCCGCTTGCTGGCCGCCACGATTTCCTCCGCCAGCCGCTCCACCATCGGTTTGCCCTTTTTGGTCCGCGCCGCCTCAATGAGCCAACGGATCGCCAGCGACTGTTGCCGCTGCTGGCCGACCGCCATCGGCACCTGGTAGTTCTGCCCGCCCACGCGCCGCGAACGCGTTTCAAGATTCGGTTTGACATTGTTGATGGCGGTTTCAAAAATCTCGTTGGGCTTGGCCTCTTTGACCCGCTGCGCCACCAGTTCCAGCGCTCCGTAGAAGACGCGCTGCGCTGTGGCCTTTTTGCCGGAATGCATCAGACAGTTGATAAATTTGGCGATTACCAGCGACTGATAAACCGGATCTGGCTTCAAATGGGTATGGCTGACGGTGAAGGACTTGGCGCCCATGCGGTTTCCTTGTTCTAAGTTCCAGGTTTTAGCGGTTAGGGATTAGAGCGCGGCAACCAGCCCTGCAAGCTGCCACCCAACCCCTACAATCTACTTCGGTTTCTTGGCTCCGTATTTGGAGCGGCTCCGACGCCGCGCTTCCACGCTGCCAGCGTCCAGAACGCCGCGCACAATATGGTAGCGCACGCCTGGAAGGTCGCGCACGCGCCCGCCGCGCACCAGCACGATGGAGTGCTCCTGCAGGTTATGGTCGATGCCGGGAATATAGGCCGTCACTTCGCGCCCATTGGACAGCCGCACCCGCGCCACCTTGCGCAGCGCGGAATTCGGCTTCTTCGGCGTCTGGGTCTTGACCAACAGGCACACCCCACGTTTCTGGGGAGACCGCTGCAGGTCCTTGACCTTATTGATACGGCTTAAGGGGCGCCGCGGATGACGGATCAACTGGTTGATGGTTGGCATTTAGGATAACCTTCACGTACGCTTTCCAGCACCGAAGCTCTGGAATTCTCCCCGGCCGGCGCCGTAAATCGGGTAGTATAACCGTCGTACCTGGTCTCCGCAAACATCCGCTGACCGCGCTCAACCCGTCCTGTCATGCACTCCGATGCGGGTCCACAAGCCCCCGCCCCGGATACGGTTGACAACGGTCCCGGTATGGCCACAATGACTGGTTGGCGCAGCGCCGCCCGCTGCCTGACTCGAAAGGATTTTTGATGAGCAAGACAAATCTGACCGCCATCTGGGCCGAGGCCTCCGGTCCGCAGCAACATTGGATCGAGCGGGTGGAAGCCGAATTGGATTTTGCGGACCGCCTGTGTGAATTACAGCCCGACTCCGCGGCGGCGTGGCGACCCCTGGTAGGGCAGGCCCGCGCGCAAATGCTGGATGCCCTGCGCCACGGCAAGCTCGACGCCCTGCCCGATGCCGTCAGCGCCGTGGAGGCGCTGTTGGCGCCGCTGGGTGCAGCCGCCAAATCCTACACTATCCATTGTATTGGGCATGCGCATATCGACATGAACTGGATGTGGTCCTGGCCGGAAACGGTCGCCGTCAGCGTGGATACCTTCTTGACCGTGTTGCGGCTGATGGACGAATATCCCGATTTCAAGCTCTCCCAGAGCCAGGCCAGCATTTACGCGGCAATAGAACGGCACCGTCCCGATGTGCTGGAAAAAGTGGCCCAGCGGGTTAAACAACGCCGCTGGGAAGTAACCGCCAGCCACTGGGTGGAGGGGGACAAAAATATGGCCGGCGGGGAGAGCCTCTGCCGCCATTTGCTCTATACACGGGCGTACATGAAGCAATTGTTCGGCCTGCGGCCTGAGGATGTGGCGATCGACTGGTCGCCCGACACGTTCGGTCATGCCGCCACCGTGCCAACGTACCTGGTGCGGGGCGGAGTAAAATATCTGTATCTGCATCGTCCCGGCGTGCATACGGCCAGCAAGCCGGGCGCCTTCTGGTGGGAAGGCCCGGATGGGGCGCGGGTGTTGGTCCGCAACGACATGGAGCTGGGTTACAACGGCCAGATCACCCCCGCCCTGCTGGAGCCTTTTCACAAGTTCGTCAAGCTGACCGGCGGCCATGACTATATGTTCGTATACGGCGTAGGGGATCATGGCGGCGGGCCGACGCGGCGGGACATCCTGCGGGCCATCGACATGAACCGCTGGCCCATCTTCCCCACCCTGGCGTTTTCCACCGCCCGGACCTTCTACGAACGCCTGGAAAAACAGGCCGAAAAACTGCCGGTGCTCCGCGGCGAATTCAATACCGAATTTACCGGCTGCTATACCACCCAGACCCTGATCAAGAAGGCCAACCGCTTCGCGGAAAATCGGCTGGCGGACGCGGAACTGGCTGGCACCCTGGCCCTGCTGGTGGACCGGCAGCATTACCCGGCGGACCTGTTCCTGGAGGCGTGGCGCGACACCCTGTTTTCGCAATTCCACGACATTTTGCCCGGCTCCGGCGTGCACGATACGCGTACCTACACCCACGGCTTATTTCAAAAGACCATGGCGATCACCAGCCAGGCGGAGACGGCGGCGTGGCGCCATCTGGCGGGGCTGGTCGACACTTCCGTGCCCGAACCGGTCCGGCCGGAGCCACGCGCCACGCCCGCTTCGAAAATCGCCAGCGCCCTGGGAGCGGGCGTTGGTTTTCATTCCGCTGACGGCGAACTGGCCGCCTCCGAGCAAAGCGCCGGCCAGGGACCGCGACCCTTCGTGATTTTTAACCCCACCGCCCGGGAGCGCTCCGAGATCGTGGAAGCGACGATCTGGGACAATGCCCCACCCGGCTCCGTGCCCTTAAAGTCCCGGGTTTTTGCGGTGCGCCGCCCCGACGGCACCGCCGTGGCGGCCCAACTCGTCAAGAGCGCCGCCTACTGGGGGCACGACTCCGTGACGCTGGCATTCCCCGCCCTGACCGGTGGCTTGGGCTACAGCCGCTATACGGTTACCGAAGAAGCCGCGCCATTGCCGCCGCCCATTGCCAGGCAGATCGGCCCGGTCCACCATTGCGTCTACGCGCCCATTGAGCGCGGCCCGGAAGGACTGGAGAATGATCTGCTGCGGGTGGAACTCGACGTCGCCACCGGCGCCATCCGTCGGCTGGTGGATAAGCGCAGCGGCCTGGCGCTCATTGATGCCGCCCCCGGCGCCGCCACCCTGGAGTACGCGGTGGAGCGGCCGCATCCCATGTCCGCCTGGTCGATCGACCACACCGGCCCGGTGGAAATGCCAACGGTCGTAGCTCTGCGCCGTGGTTGGACCGGCCCGTATAAGGCGAGCCTCGAAGTGGATTGGCGGATTCGCCAGTCCAGCGGCACGCTGACCTATGAATTGCGGGCTGGCGATCCGAAATTGTATCTGCACCTGAAAGCACTGTGGTTCCAGCGCGGTATTCCGGAAGATTTCAAACCCGTCACTACCGTCGAGGCGCAAAAGGGGCTGTGGTATCCGCACGGCGCCGCCGAAGTTGGCGTGCCGACGTTGCGTTTTGCCTTTCCCCTGGCGCTGCGCGACAGCCGGGGACGCTATGAAATTCCCTTCGGCGCGGTGGACCGTGCGCTGCACGACGGCGAAGAGGTTCCGGCGCTGCAATGGGCGCAGGTTTCCGGCCAATGCGCCAAGCAGGCCGCGGGCTGTCTGCTGCTCAACGACTGTAAATACGGCCATAGCCTCCATGCTGCCACGCTGCGCCTGACCCTGATCCGCAGCAGCTACGAACCGGATATTCTCCCGGAGATCGGCGCCCATGACGTCCACGTGGCGCTCCAGCCCTTCGCGGGCGAAATGCCCGTCTCTGAGGCCATCGCCATTGGTCAGGAATTTAACCACGCTTTACGTGTAATCGGCACGGACGTGCATAAGGGCCGGCTGCCGGCAACCGGCAGGTTTATCACGCTGGCCGGCGAATCGGTGGTCTTGGGCGCCGTCAAGAAAACCGAGGCGGGCAACGCCATGTTGCTGCGCCTGTTTAATCCGTCCGCGAAAACCGTAACCGCGCGGATCGGCCTGGATCCTAAACTGTTGGGCGAGGTGCAAAAAGTGCAGGAAGTGGATCTGCTGGAGCGTCCGCTGGCGGAATCAACCGCTCCGGCGGCGAACCACACGGTCAGCGTCAAAATCCCCGCCCATGGTATCGCGTCCGTGGCGCTCAAGCTGGCGTAGTTCCGCCGCCGCCGAACGTGCCACCGCCAGACCGACGGAAAACGATCCGCCGATGGCGCCGATCAGCGTTATCCGCGGATCACTCTTCCAGATTCAGCCACCGCAGCTCTTCCCGTGTCAGTTGGACCTGGAGCGCCTTGAAACTGTCGCGGGTTTCCTCAATCACGGCCGGGCCAATCAAAGCAAATGTGGGGAACGGCTGGCAAAGCACGTAAGCCAGAGCGATGACAATCGGCGTGACGCCTTTCCGGGCGGCCAGCTCTTGCGCGCGCTGCTGCCGCTGAAAATTGTCCGGCGAATACCAGCAACGCACCAGCTCTTGATCGGAGACTTTATCCGGGGCGGCGCGCTGCGTAAAAAAACCACGGGCCTGGCTGCTCCAGGCCATCAGCGGAAATTGTTCCTTTTCCAGCCACGCCCGCGCTTCCGCGTCGGAACTGCTGATGCAGCCGTCCCACGGCGGATTAATCATCCGCGCTAGGCTGAAATTATTGCTCACCGCGGCAAAAGGCGTCAGCCCCTTGGACCGGGCGTAATCGTTGAATGCCTGCACTCGCGCCAACGTCCAGTTCGACCCGCCGAAGGCACGCATGCGGCCGGCCCGCCGGTGTTCGTTGAGCACTTCCACAAACTCGCCGACGGGCACTTCGGGATTGTCCCGGTGCATCATGTAAATATCCAGGTAGTCCGTCTGCAGGCGTTCCAGGCTTTCCCCGAGCTGCCGTGTGATCGCTTCCGGGTAACAGTCGGGCGTGTGCGCGCCCTTGTCCAGGATGACCGTTTGCTTGCGGACCCCCCGCGTTTTCAGCCAGTGCCCCAACGCCTTTTCCATGTCGCCGCCGCCGTAGAGCCAGGCGGTGTCAAACGCGTTGCCACCCCGTTCGAAATAATCATCGAACATGGCCGCGGCCATGGGAAAACTCGACAGACCAACCTTGTCCACGCCGAACACGAGACGCGCCACAGGCTTGCCCACACCGGCTATGGCGCGATATTGCATAATATTTTTCGGCCGTACGGTTAGCGGCGAACCATGCAGAGCCGCGGTGCGGTTTTCCGGTTTTTCCTGCTCGTACCGCAGACCCAGGGCGGTTCGCCACCGGTCCAGGGTCTTCATATTCCCCAGCGTGTCCGCCCACGTCATGGCCGGCCAGGCCGCCTGTTGTTGCCCCGCGTTTACCGCCGCGGCGAAGGTATCCGCCTCCAGCGTATAGACATTGGCCGGCGCCTCGATGAGGATATCCTCCCCCGGCTGGCCCGCCCGCTGCAGGATAATCTTGTTGCCTTTTTCCGGCGGGACCCACGGGGCGGGAACATGGATTTTCCCTTCGCTGCCGTAAAGACGCACCTCGTTGTCCATCTGGCACTGCACGGCGGTACCGACGCTGGCTACGACTGCGTTGGGAAACTTCAAAGTGGCGAAGGTGTATTCATCCACGCCGCTGCGCGGGCCAATGTGGCCGGCGGCTAAAACTTCCACTGGATCCAGAAATTCCCTGCCCGCGGCCACACCCGCCGCCAGTCGGGCCAGCGATACGGCGTAACAGCCCACGTCCAGAATGCCGCCACCACCGAGTTCGTTTTTCAGGATCCGGCTTTCGTAAACCGCGCCAGCCTGAAATCCGAAATACGCTTCGATCATCCGCAGTTCACCGATCGCTTTATCCCGCAGCAGCTCCGTCAGCCGGCGAATGACGGGATGGCAGCGGTACATGAACGCTTCCATCAGGGTGACGCCGTTTTCCCGCGCCGCCTCCACGACTTGCATGGCGTCGGCGAAATTCAACGTCAGCGGCTTCTCACAAAGCACGTGCTTACCCGCCCGCGCGGCGCGGATCGCCCACTGGGCATGCATCGGATGCGGTGTGGCGATGTACACGGCCTGCACCTGCGGCCAGGCCAGCAGCTGGTCGTAGCCGCCAAAACGTCGCACCGACCGACCAGCCAGGAAATCGGAGCCAAAGCGTTGCGCTGATTCCAGTTGGCGGCTGGCCACCCCGACCAGCGCGCCGGTTTTCGAGGCCAACAAGCCCTTGGCGAATGTCCCGGCGATTCGTCCGGCGCCAATAATGCCCCACTGCAGCACCCGTTCCATTAAGTCTCCTTGGTAACCCCAGGCAAAGCGCGCCAATTTACCGCGTCCACCCCTCATTGGCAATGGCTTGGCGGGGCCGGTGGCGTGTGGGTGTAACGAAATTTGGGAGCAGGCCTCGTCTTTAACGCATCGGCGATAGGGACATCGGTCTCCATTGGGGGCGACTCTCCGACCGGCTACAGCGACGTCCGCGGGCGAACCGGACACCGGGTCATCGGTCATATTGAGCCGTGCAAGCCCCTGCCCGCAAATTGTCACAACCTGCGGTGGGCCGCGCGGACGCCGTTTCCTCTCTTTCGCTGGAAACGGCGCTGGACCTTGTCGCCACCACGGCCGGCAGGTATGATGGCCGCGCCGTAGTGGCAGGGGCTGTCCCCCGGCAACTGTGGACTTTCTTTGCCGGCACGCTATAATCGGCCCGCGCCTCAGGAAAAGGTGTGGCCGGATTTTGCGGCAATCCCGCGGAGCCATACGGCAGGAGTGCGGCCGCTTAGGTTGGCCGGGCTTAACCCTTACGCCGACCCAAGCTGTTGGTTCGGGAATCCCGCCGCATCCGTCCGGATTCCGGGGCGCCAGTGGACTTGTTCGATGCTCCCGCGGGCGGTATAGTACGCGGCATCAGGTTGGGTGATCTTCTAATTATGGAGGTGTTTCGTCATGTCCAATGAGAACCCGAATAACTTGGGACAACTGTCTCGGCGCGGATTTATCGCGGCCATGGGCGCGGCGACCGCGTGGGCGTTGACCGGCTGTACGTCGGTACCGGGAACCGCCGTGGAGAACCTGCCGCGGAAGCAAAGCTGTTATAAAGCCTTGTTCGGCGTTATGCCCGACGGCACCAAGGTGTATCAATATACGTTGACCAACGCCAACGGCATGGTGGTACAGTTGCTAAGCTACGGCGCCCGCGTCCAGCGGCTTCGGGTGCCGGACGGGCGGGGCAACATCGGCGACGTGGCCCTGGGGTACACGAGCCTACCGGCCTATGTCGCCGCGGATGATCCTTACTTCGGCGCCACCATTGGTCGCTACGCCAACCGCATCGCCAACGGTACGTTCACGCTGGGGGGCAAAACCTATCACATTCCCCTCAATGATGGCCCCCGCCATAACGCTCTGCACGGCGGGCCTAATGCGTTCGATCGTCAGGTTTGGACCGGCAAGGTGAAATCGCAGTTGGGTCAACCGGCAGTTCGTTTCCGACTCGTCAGCCCGCCGATGGCCAATGGTTTTCCCGGCATGCTGGCGGTGGATGTCGACTACGTGCTGACGGAGCACAATGAGTTGCTCGTGGACCTCCGCGCCGTGGCCAGCGAAACCACGGTGGTGAACCTGACCAATCACACGTACTTCAATCTGGCCGGTCCGGGCCACAATATCCTTGACCACGTGCTTACTCTGAATGCCAACCATTACACGCCCGTCAACCGCGATTTGATCCCCACCGGCCAAATTCTGCCGGTAGCCGGAACGCCCTTTGATTTCCGGCAGCCGGTGCGCCTGGGCAGTCGCATCCAGGTGCCGGCTGCGGTCGCGGCGACGAAGCACACGCTGGCCCCGGCCAAAGCGGCGC
>JAKCCC010000579.1 GCA_021838985.1 Planctomycetota bacterium | reverse complement strand
GGCGCGCGCGAGCAGCGAACCTTCCGGGCCGTGCGGGGGGCCAGTGATCAGGGTTACCTCGTGGCCGCGTGCGTGCAGGCCGGCGCAGGTCAGCAGCGTGTTTTCCTGGGCGCCGCCGACAATCAGACGTGTAATGACATGGATGATTCGCAACAAGCACCTTTGAAAGCGGTCCGCTTTCAGCAATCAGCGGTGAGCTTCCTGGCAGCGGGCCTACAGGCTGACGGTGGAATACTGAGCGCGGGCCCCATTTAAAACCGTATCCATTGCAGGCACAAGCCAGTCGCGGGAACACAAGGCCCCGCCTGGCGGCGGTCCCGGGATTTAAGGATCTCCGCAATTCGTTCCGGAGGCCAATGGCCGCAACCCACTTCCAAAACACTGCCCACCATCGTACGCACCATATGGTACAGAAAACCATTACCCTCCACCGCGAAAATCAGCAAGGGTCCACGGACATGAACGTCGCAATGGTAAATAGTCCGCACCGTGGTCAGCCGCTCATCGGCGCGCCCGCGCAGGGCGATGAAATCGTGCGTGCCTTCCAAAAGATGGCACGCCTGGCGCATCGCGGCCAGGTTCACATCGCGGCGAAAATGGTATACAAAATGGCGGTAGAATACGGGCCGGTCCCGACCACACCAGATCAGATACCGATACCGTTTACGCACGGCCCGCGTAATATCAAACTCCGGCGGGGCCGGAATCAGCTCCCGAATCAGAATATCCGGCGGCAGACGGCTGTTAATCGCCTGGCGCAGCCGGGGGGCTTCCAGATGGCTTTGCACCTCCATGGCGGCGACCTGGCCTTGCGCATGTACGCCGGTGTCGGTGCGGGAAGAACCCGCCACGGTCACCGGATGGCTGACGATTTCACCGACCGCTTTTTCCAGCGCGCGCTGCACCGTGGGTACGGGGGGCGGCTGGCGCTGCCATCCGCAATAGGCCGTGCCGTCATAGGCGATGGTGAGTTTATAACGAACGAGCGCAGCCACAGATTACCCAGCGCGGCGAAGCCGCAACCAAACACATAGCCCCCGGCTACGCCGCGCTGGGAGAATCCGTGGATTTATCACAGCAGCTTTTCCGCAATTTGCACCGCGTTTAACGCGGCTCCTTTGAGTAATTGATCGCCCGCGACGAACAGGGCGATGGAATGCCCGGAGGGGTCGCTTAGGTCCCTGCGAATACGCCCGACCAGCACGTCACCCTGGCCGGAGGCGTCGCGCGGCATGGGAAAATAGTTCTTCGCCGGGTTATCCACGATCTTCACCCCCGGCGCCGCGGCGAGCAGTTGGCGCACCTGGTCCGGTTCGATCGGGTGGTGGCAAACGATGTTCAGCGCCTCACAATGCGCCCGCAACACCGGCACGCGGACACAAGTGGCGGAAACGCGGATTTCCGGATCGTTGAAAATCTTTCGCGTTTCCCGCGCCATCTTGATTTCTTCCTCGTTGTAGCCGGTCTGGGGATCCACAGCTGCGTTATGGCTGAAGACGTTAAAGGCATAAGGATGCGGCAGCACGGTGGGGGGATGCTCGCGTCCTTCCAAGGCGGCGCGCGTGCTTTCCTGCAGTTCCCGCATCGCCGCCGCCCCCGCGCCGCTGGCCGCCTGATAGGTCGCGGCAATCACCCGGCGAATCCGGTTGACCCGATGGATTGGCCACAACGGCACCAGTGCGATGATCGTCGAGCAATTTGGATTGGCAATGACGCCATGATGGCGGCCAATTTCCTGGGGGTTGATTTCCGGCACCACCAGCGGCGTTTGCGGGTCCATTCGGAAGGCGGAACTGTTATCCACGACCACCGCGCCCGCTTGCACGGCCAGGGGCGCAAACTTTTTACTGATGCCGCCCCCGGCGGAAAACAAGGCGATATCCACGCCCTTAAACACCTCCGGCGTCAGTTCCCGCACCGTCAGCAATTGGCCGCGAAACCGCATGGTCTTGCCGTCCGAACGGGCCGAGGCAAAAAGCCACAGTTCGCCCAGCGGAAACTTCCGCTGTTCCAGGCAAGTCATAAATTCCACGCCCACCGCCCCGGTGGCCCCGACAACCGCTACAACAGGATTTGCTTTCATTTCCCAAGCCTTCTATATAGCCGCCAGCCTGGCCTCATCTTCACCCACATTTTGAGGAGTCCGGGAGATAATGGCAAGTTGTGGCTGGCGCCCGCTCCTGATCTTGATCTCGTCCTGAGAATGCGGGTGAGCGCCCTTCCTGAGCTGGAGGTCGCCACGGGACACTAAACTGCGGCGGGACGGGTCCAGATTAACAGCGCTGCCCAACCCCGCAAAGCCAGACAGGAGCGAGGGTCCTGAAGATCGATGGCCTATCGGGGCAGGTGTTTATGAGCGGTCGGTCGGCCGGGTAGCGCAATTATACATAATGTCTATTTTCATCCACAACTGTCGCACTGGCTGCGCCCGCGGTCCGCCGCTCACCTACTTCACTTGTTACCCTACAAACAACTGTACGATTTGTGCGAAAAATAAGGGAT
>JAKCCC010000578.1 GCA_021838985.1 Planctomycetota bacterium | reverse complement strand
TTTCCAGCAGTCGCTGGTCGTCCCGCAGGGACTCGGGATCCACAAACGCCTTGTCCACGGAC
This sequence comes from Planctomycetota bacterium, assembly GCA_021838985.1. Lineage (GTDB taxonomy): Bacteria > Planctomycetota > Phycisphaerae > WQYP01 > WQYP01 > JAKCCC01. Next base: position 2,456 of record JAKCCC010000578.1, on the reverse strand, counting down.
AGGGCGCCAGCGACGCGCCCGTCAATGTGAATCGGAACGCAGATGAAGCTGATAACCTTGCCCTTCAGGGCGGCGCGGGCGCCCGTGCGATTTAAAAAGCGGGGGTCGGTGGAGATATTGGCCACCACATGGGGTTGGCCGGTGGCCACGACCTGGCCGGTGATGCCTTCGCCAATCGCGTAGCGGCCACGCTTGATTTCCTCCGCCGTAAGACCCAGGGCCGCTTCGATGCGCAGTTTGCCCGTGGTTTCATCGAGCAGCACCATGGAGCCGCGTTCCGTGCCCAGCCGCGTCGCCAGCACGCCCATGGTCTGGTCAAACACGGCATGCAGGTCCAGCTCCGAGGCCAGCACGCGACCGATGTCGGTCAGGATGCTCAATTCCAGTTCAGCCCGCTGCATAACCTTCCTGTGTCCGCGGATAAGCGTGCCCGGCAGGGGACCGCCACGCCGGCGAGAAACGGGCATTTTAACACGAAACGGGTGAAGCTTAACGTGGGCTGTCGGGATGGTGCAAATGGCGCATCGGCCTTGCCGCGCGACGGCGGCGCCAAGGCGGATCCCGGGTGTATCCATCCACCGGGCCGCCGTGGGCGAGTCGCTGCGGAGACCTGAAGCCGCGGTGCTTCCGATGCGTTGGGTTGCCGGGTCGGACTTGCAGTGTGAGCACCGCGTTTCAACGCGGTGAATGGCGGCGCACGGGGCGGCGAATTCCACAACGCGGCTGCGGGGCACGCTGGATCCCGGGTACGTCCGCGGGTCAGGCGGAAGCACCGCGTTTCAACGCGGTGAACGGCGGCGCACCGGGCGGCGAATTCCACAACGCGGCTGCGGGGCACGCTGGATCCCAGGTACGTCCGCGGGTCAGGCGGAAGCACCGCGTTTCAACGCGGTGAACGGCGGCGCACGGGGCGGCGAGTTCTGGGCCAGCCGGCCTCGGTGCGCCCGGAATATGGTTACGCCCGGGTGCGGATCTCGGCGGAGAGTTTTTCGAGGAAAGCGGCCAGCGGCACAGCGCCCAGGTCTTCATCCTGGCGGGTGCGGACGGCCACGGCGCCGGCTTGCTGCTCTTTAGCGCCCACCACCAGCAAGTAGGGAATTTTCTGGATGCGGGCGCGGCGAATTTTCGCCCCGATTTTCTCATCGCCGGAATCGAGTTCGGCGCGCACCCCCGCGGCGCGCAGTTGGCCGACCACCTGCCGCCCATAGTCCACGAATTTTTCGCTGATGGACAGCACGATGGCCTGCACCGGGGACAGCCAGGTGGGAAAGGCCCCGGCGAAATGTTCGATCAAAATGCCCGTGAAACGCTCCAGGGAACCGAAGGGAGCACGATGGATCATCACCGGCCGATGGGGCGCATTATCCGCGCCGATGTACTCGAGCTGGAAGCGCTCGGGCAGGACGTAGTCCAGTTGGACGGTTCCCAACTGCCACTGCCGGCCAATCACGTCTTTTACCAGGAAATCCAATTTAGGCCCATAGAAGGCGGCTTCGCCGAGCGCCTCATGGTGGGGCACGCCCATCTCGCGCACGACTTGGCGCAGGGTGGTTTCAGCCTGATTCCATAAGGCGGCTTCGCCGGCGTACTTATCCGAGCCAGGCGCGCGCAGGCTCACCCGACATTGATACTCGGTAAAGCCTAGGGTACGGAAGACGTGCAGCACCATGTCTACCGTGGAGCGGAGTTCGGCTTCGACCTGATCGGGCGTGCAGAACAGGTGGGCGTCATCCTGCGTAAACCCGCGCACCCGCGTCATGCCGGCCAACTCGCCGGACTGTTCAAAGCGGTAGACGGTTCCGAATTCCGCCAGGCGGATCGGCAAATCACGGTAACTACGCGGCTCGGCGGCGTAAATTTGAATGTGGTGGGGGCAATTCATCGGCTTAAGCAGATATTCCGCTTCGTCACCCGAATCGCGCTCTTTCATTTTGATGGTGGGGAACTGGGAATCTTTGTAATAGGGATAATGACCGCTGGTTTTATACAAATTTACGTTGCCGATATGGGGGGTGTAGACGACGCTGTACCCGCGGCGAGTCAATTCCTGGAGCAGGAAGGCTTCCAGCTCCTGCCGGATCATGGCGCCCTTGGGGAGCCAGAGAATCAGGCCGCTGCCGACCAGGGGGGAAATGGTAAACAACCCCAACTGCCGGCCCAACAGCCGGTGGTCGCGTTCTTTCGCGGCTTGAAGGCGCTGGCAATGGGCGGCCAATTCAGCGGCTGAGAAAAAGGCGATGCCATAGACACGCTGTAATTGCTGCTGCGAGGCGTCGCCGTGCCAATAGGCGCCGGCCACACTGGTGATCTTAAACGCACCGATGCGGCCCGTGGTTGGCAAGTGGGGGCCGCGGCACAGATCTTCCCAATCTTTACCCGGCTGGCCAGTGGCGTAGAAGCTGATGGCCGTCCCCGGGTCCTGCCGCAGCGCCCGGCGGGCATTGTCCACTTTGTAG
>JAKCCC010000577.1 GCA_021838985.1 Planctomycetota bacterium | reverse complement strand
CCGCCGCCGCGGCCTAAGTGCATGGAATAATACAAGGAACCGCTGTAGAGCATGGCCGCGGCGAGTCCGAAAATAATCTGAAATCCAATCAGCGGGAAGAGGCCCCGCCCCAGCAGCAAGCCCTCGGTGGCCACGATCAGCACGCCAAAAAATACCAGCATCCAGCGCACGCGGTAATGCCAGCCGGTCCAGAACCAGGCGAGCGCAAAGCCCAAGGCTCGCATCCAGGTCCAGATGGATCCCACCGCCGTGGCCACAGCGTAGGAACGCAGGCCGTCGGCCAGGGTAATCGCGGGCATGATGGGAATCACGGTATTCGTGCAGACAAACGCCAGCATATTGGCCAGCCAGGCCATGTGCAGCAGAGCCAGCGATGGGGCGGAGCGCAGCACGCGCTCGGATTCCTGCTGGGCGCGCGGATCATCCGCCACGTGTTCAGCGCCAATCCAGCTCTGGGGGATGGCCCACCACCGGACCAAGGCCCAGCTCAGCAACATCACCAGAGCCGAACCTAGAAATACACCCGCCCAGGAAAACCACAGCGCCAGCGTCCCATCCGCGCCAAACGCGAGAAAAGCGCCGGTGGACCAGGTCAGGTTATAGATGGTCACCCGCGTGGTCAGGCGCCAGCGCCCCGGGCTGCGGGTAAGGGCCGATTCCAGCGCGGGCCACATCGCCGCGCTGAACAAATTCAGGAGCGCCACGTGCAGCATCAACAGCGTCAGACTGCTGAGAAGCACGCCCATAACCGCCACGGCGAAGACGGGAATATTCAGCAGCGCCAGAGCTTGCAGCACCCGCCGCTGACCCAACCGATCCACCCACCGCCCGCCGAAAAAGGCGCCCAGCATGTAGGTAAATCCCCCGCCCGCTGCAATCCACAGCAGGTCGGCCGCCGGAGCGTGTAATGCGTAGCGGGCGAAATAGTAAACATTGGTCCCGGCCAAAATCACGGAAAACGAGACCGCCAGTTCCGCAGCATACCACGGCCACAGCGTACGGCGACCGCGCGGCGCCGTCAGGCTCCGGTTCGCGGCGGACACAAGAGTTTGACCGTTGGTAGGCATCATCTCGGAAGGCGGGCAACCGCCGCGTTGGACTGCTGCTTCAGGCCGGGGCCATAAACAGGGACCCGTGAGCCGTGACCAGATTCCAGGGAAAACTGCCTTCTCCGCACCTTGGCCACATTCCATCCGTGTTGCCGGTACCGTAGCGCTTAAGCTTCGCGCGGGCGATCTCGTTTTCGACAAGCCCGCGCAGTGGTCGGATCAATTCCAGGGAGACCTGCCGGTCCAGGCCGCCAACGGTCGCAGGGCGTCGGGAAAGGCGTAGCCGGATTTTTCCAGAATCCCGATAAGCGCCGACAGGTTGTGGGTATGGCGAAACGCTACTGAGCGCGCCGAGAGATGCGCCTGGAGCAACTTTTCCGCAGCCTGTTGGCAATGAAATCCAAGCATTGCGTCGCTGATCCCCCTGTCGCGCCCCAGCGCGGCCGCGACGGACTTGTCCTCAAGTGCCTTGGCCAGTAGAATGCGGGCCGGTTCAAGCTGCTTCATAAAGCGACCTGCCGTCCTGGGCCGCCTCGTAATAGACGTTGCCCGGCGTATCCGCCCAGTATTCGAACTTCGCACGCGCCACCACCACAAGGTCGACGTTCAACGGCAGATCCCGCAGGCTTTGGTACAGCCGTGCCGCTTCCGTGGAGGCATCTTGGACTTCCTCCTCGATTACGAGCAGGTCGACGTCGCTCTCCGATTTGGCCTGTCCACGGGCGAGCGAACCAAACAGCAAGATTCGCCACGGATGCCCACCCTCGATGATTCGCGCGACCGCCTCCTCGAGCTTTTCCGGTCTAACCGCCCCTTTTGCCGTCGGCGCGATGGTCACGGCCAACCTCTCGTATGATCCTTCCTGACGATACCTATTTTACACGATGGGCCTCGGCGTTGCAGCCGCAGCTCGGTCCGGGCTGAAAGCGGACCTCTCGATTTTGAATTGACCCCGGCTGGGCCCAAGTGGACGTCCTCTCGGAATTCCATTATCTTACTGGAATTGAACGCTGTCCGCGGACCGCGATATAAACGGAGGCCGGTTGTGCCGAAACAGAAAACCCATAAAGGCATCAAGAAAAGGGTAAAGGTGACCGCCCACGGCAAGGTGAAGTTTCACCGGCATAACAAAGGGCATCTGCAAAGCGGCAAGTCCGGCAACCGCCGGCGGCGGCTCCGCGGCACCACGACCCTCAGCGGCCCTTATGCAGCTAAAATGATCACCCTGCTCGGACCAAGCGCTTAGCCTCAGCCAGGTCCGTTCGTCTGGTCGAATCAGGGTCCATGAACACCTAACCTCGACACCGGGAGATTTTTCATGCCTCGAGTTCCTATTGGCGCCGCCCGGCATCGGCGGCATAAACGTGTACTTAAACGCGCGAAAGGGTTTGTCGGCGGGCGCAGCAAACTTTATAAAACCGCGCATGAGACCTTGTTGCGTGCCGGCGCCTATCGCTTCAGCGGCCGCA
>JAKCCC010000576.1 GCA_021838985.1 Planctomycetota bacterium | reverse complement strand
TAAGGCGTCTACTGCCGATGGAACATCCATCGCGCTACAAACCGCATTTTGAGGCATCCCCTCTTTTTTTTCGCCGCCTCGTTTCATCACCTTGTTATAGCCAACTGTTTCGTGGGCAGCGATGCCTGATTCCTGCCGACGGTTTCTACGAATGGCCACATCCGCCGGTACCTGCTTACGGCGCCAAGAAACCCGCTCCGATATTATTTGCCCGCCCGGATCGCCGCCCGTTCTGTTTCGCTGGATTATTCGGCGGTGACCCTGGCGACAAAACCCAACCCGCGCAGTGCGTAATCCTTACGACGGCCGCGGGAAAGCTGGTTCGTAGTGTCCATGATCGGATGCCGGTGATCGTGCCCGACGATAAGTTACAATTTTATCTGCAGGCCGATGGCGGCGACCCCAACTTGCATCGCCTGCTTCGAGCCGACCTGCCGGCGGACCTGCGCATGCAACCGGAAAATCTCGCCACTCGCCCCCCAAGCTGACGCTCAACGGTATACTGTAAAAGGGAATGGTCGGGCGGTCGGTCCCCGGCGTGCCGGGGGCAGGAAAGTCCGAACACCACAGGGCACGGTGGTGGGTAACGCCCACCCGTTCGGGGCGAAGGCGCTGATGCGCGATAGCTTCGGGCGAGGGAAAGTGTCACAGAAAATAGACCGCCGAATTCCGGTCCGTCCGGCCGCCGCGTGCGGTCGGACCCATCGGGATGGCAAGGGTGAAAAGGTGCGGTAAGAGCGCACCGCGGCGGTGGCGACACCCGCCGGCATGATAAACCCCACCGGGTGCAAGACCAAATAGGGAACCGATGCGTCGGCCCGACGCCGGTGGGCGGCAAACGCAGTCCCGGCGTGCCGGGATGGCCGCCTGCAAGTCCGCTTAGGAAGATGGCCGTGAGGCTTTCGTCCGCGGCGGATGAAGGGGTTCCGGGTAGGTCGCTGGAGGTCGCCAGCAATGGCGATCCAAGAGCAATGACCGCCGCCTGAAGAAGGCACAGAATTCGGCTTACAGACCATTCCCTCTGCGGGCCGCGGCTGCATTTTCCCAAGGAGTGCACCGCGGCCCGTCCCTTTTTGGCCCGGACTTGGTACCGCAGTGGCCCGAGCCTTTCACCGCTGGCGGAGCCCCGTCGCTTATGCTGCGGGCGAAGAACGGGGGGGTGGGGGTATTTCGAACATTCCCACCGAGGAATTTTCCGCAGCGTACTGGGCGCTGGCTAATCGTGAAAATCAGGGCGAATCGGTGTAACCTAATAGGCTGTAAAGGAAGGGTGCTCGGATGACGGTTACTACGGAAAATGTGCTCACGGCGCTGCGAACGGTGCAGGACCCTGAACTGTTCAAGGATATTGTCACACTGAATATGGTCAAGGATATCAAGCTGTGCAACGGCGCGGTCAGCATCCAGGTGGAATTGACGACGCCGGCGTGCCCACTGCGCGGCCGGATCCGCGGCGATATTGAGGCGGCTGTGCGCCGGCTGGATGGAGTCCAAGCCGTCGATGTGACCTTTTCCTCGCGGGTGCGGGGGATGGGGGGAACGAAGAATCTGTTGCCGGGGGTGAAGAACGTGATCGCGGTGGGGGCCGGCAAAGGCGGCGTGGGCAAAAGCACGCTGGCGGTAAAAATCGCCGCCGGGCTGTCCTTACAGGGGGCCAAGGTGGGGCTGATGGACGGGGATGTCTACGGTCCGTCGATTCCCACGATGATCGGGCTGCCGACCGTGGCCCCGAACCTGGAGGGCGAGACGATCCTGCCATTTCTCGTCGGCGCCGCTGAAAATCCGCTGCGCGTAATGTCAATTGGTTTTATCGTGCCAAAGGACAAAGCGCTGATCTGGCGCGGTCCCATGGTGCACGGCGTGATTCGTCAATTCTTAGAGCAGGTGCGTTGGGGTGAACTGGATTACCTGGTGGTGGACCTGCCGCCCGGCACCGGTGATGTGTCGTTGACGTTGGCCCAGTTGATTCCGTTGACGGGGGCGGTGATTGTCGCAACGCCGCAGGAAGTAGCCTTGGCTGACGCCCGCCGCGCGGTGCAAATGTTTCAGCAGCTGGGTGTGGCGGTGCTGGGTGTGGTGGAGAATATGAGTTGCTTCGTTTGTGAGCATGGCGTGACGTATGATATCTTCGGGCGAGGCGGAGCGGAACAGATGGCCTGCGCGATGGGTTTGCCGTTCCTGGGCGATCTGCCGATTGACCTGCGGATTCGGCGGGCCTGCGATGCCGGCGAACCGTTTGCGGAGTTGACCGGCGAGGGGCCGTCTGCCGCTAAACTGACCAGAATTGTGCAGGCCCTGGCCGGGCAGATCAGCATTCGCAACTTGGCCCAGCCGGCGGGCAAGGCAGTGCGGCTGGAAGTGACGGAGTAGGCTTTTAACCGACCGCTGAACGCTTCCCATTTGACCGTCTGACGCGAAGTCCTATGATAGTATCCAATGACTAGCACTCCCGTGGAATTTCCCGGCGCATTTGCAGAATTAGGCATCGAACCGGCGCTGCTCGAAGCGCTGGCGGAGG
>JAKCCC010000575.1 GCA_021838985.1 Planctomycetota bacterium | reverse complement strand
TCTATAAACAGCATAATAACATTTGCCTCGCGAAACTCCCTGGTCTCCGCGAGCCTTTGGCAGACCGTCAGGGAGCGCTGGTGGCGGTCTTGCGGCGATAGGGTGGCGAGAACCGCGCGCATACGGGTCCGAATTTGTGCTTTGTCCGCCATGGCCTCCTCATTTCGGTTGGCTGGGATGCCCACCCCCGGTCGTTGGATTTCGAGCCGGGGTGGGCCAGGATCGTTCCGCCTTGACTTATGCCATCATAACGTCTGGCGGCAATAAAGTCCGTGGAACAAAACACCGCCAGCGTTGGTCAACGCGGTGGCCCCCAATTATGACCAGGCCCGTCACGCCGTCGCTTTTGCCGCTTTGGCCGCGGCGTGGTCCAGTTTCCGCGACCACGGGCTTCGACGTAGATCCTTTCGAGGATGGTAGTTGTGCGTAAATCAGTGTTTCAGAGGGTGGCGGACACGGGCGTCGCACGGGCCGGCCTGAGCAGCTCGGGCACCGGTTCGCCGGCTTGATAATAGCTTCGCGTGACGCCGGTGGCGGATACGCTGCTCTTCAAGTCGCAGGCATGGGCGTCGGGGCCTAAACCGAAATCGGTTTCGACCAGGGTTTGAATGTCGTTCATTTCCCCGGCCGTTAGCCACTGGCCATCGCAGGCGGCGGCAAACTCTTTGAGTTCATCCTCGCTGGTTATGTTCGGTTGCACGCTTATGCAAGCCGGCCAGGTTAGCAACCATTTAATGGCCAGTTGGCCCAGCGTGCAGCGGTGTTGCTTTTGGATCCCCCGCAGTTTTTCGACCTTCCGCAAACCATAAACCAGCCAGTTGCGGTCCCGGAATTTGCGGTGATCCGTAAACGTGCTTTCCGTGGTGTAAAGATCCTGCAAAATTCCCGAGCTGTGTGGTACCCGGCTGATAATGCCGCTGGTGCCGAGTTTCTGCGCGATCTCGCAGAACTCCCGCCCCGGATGCTGCTCCAGCAGGTTGAAGACGGTTTGCACGGTGGCAGCCTTCCACTGCCGCAGGGCGATCACGCCTTCTTCCCGCCAACCGATGGCTGGTCCCAGCGCCACACCCCAGGCGCGGATTTTGCCCTGTTGTTGCAGCAAGTCCAGCGTGGCAACCAGGGTTTCCCTCATTTGGGGTAATTTCAGATTGTGCGCCTGCCACAGATCGATTCGATCCGTCTGCAACCGCCTTAGCGATTGCTCCAGAGCGGTGCGGATGAAAGCCGGGGTAAAATCCTGGCGCCGTTCTCGATGCGAACCAGCCCCGCCGGGATCACCGTAGAAGTCATAGCCAAACTTGGTGGACAAGATGATATTGTCCCGGCCGGCGTAGCGCAGCGTTTCAGCCATCATGTTTTCGGCGCGACCGTTGTCGTAGGCATCGGCCGTGTCAAAAAAATTTACGCCCAGGTCGAACGCCCGATTCTGCAGACGAATGCCTTGCGCTTCGTCATTGGGCCCTTTGCCCCACAGCGAGCTGCCGTAGATAAAGTTGCCAAAGGCTAGCTCGGAAACCCGTAACCCGGTGCCGGGAATTTGGCGATAGTGCATAAACAAAACTCCTTCGCCACGATTATAGGAGGGCCGGCTCCAAACGCCGCCTCCCGCGCCGCCACGCTCAACGCCCTACGTGGGGTACGCCGTTGAACCGGCCCTTTCTCATAGCCCGGAGCTCGCCCCGGGCGACTGAACTGCGCGATGGGGCCGGGCGCTGCCGCAGCCACTCGAATCCGTCGTTGCAGTTTAGTCGCCTGCGGCGACCTTCGGGCTACGATAAGCACTTGCCGTCCTTACCCCGCTGCGGAAACTGGCGCACTGGAAACGGCACTGGCTCGCCAAACCTGCCATGCACCCCCGCGTGGTGAAAGGTCCGGGTCGGGTTGCGAAGGGCAGGCGCCCACGGTACGTTAACGGCATTGCCCAAGGAATTCGACCAGGCGGTTGTTTCGAGGGTCGTTGGTGTCCGGGTGCCGCAGTTTCGTCGCCGCGACGGCTTTCCTTCGGTTTGGGTTGCGGCTTGGTTTCGTTGCCGCGGTCACCAGAGCGCGCCGTGGTTGGTACGTCGCCTCCTTGCTGTATGCGGTTATGGGCGGCCTGGCCCATGCCGCCATGGCTCCCGGCGCCGTCACGCTGCATGGTGTGATTTCCAGCCGCCAGCCCATCATCCGCCTCGAAGCGGTCGAACGCAATCGTGCCAACGTGCTGGCTGTGAGCGCGGATAAAGGCGGCGCCTGGATATTCCCCGGCCGCATCTCACCTCGCACCGGACGGTTCACCGTTCCAGGTTTACCGCCGGGCCACACCTACGATCTAATCCTGTGGACCCACGGCAGCCGGGCGGGAGGGGGTGGGGCCCGGTCGCCCCTAAGTCGTCATCCGCAAATCTCGGGGCGATTCGATAACACGGGGCAAGGCGGGCAGCAGCGCTGGGAAGGCGTCAATATGCACTATTACCGGCTGGTTCCACCCGCTGCCAGCATGACCACCGCTGATTTGACGCAAATCGTGACCTTCATCCAAAA
>JAKCCC010000574.1 GCA_021838985.1 Planctomycetota bacterium | reverse complement strand
GTTCATTCTGATCGGAGGCTGGTGGATGCTGCAGCTCAAGCTCGGTTTCAGCGGCCATTGGATTGACCGCGGCCTGGATCAGTATAAGTCGACCCTGCTTTCGGGCACGGCCACGTCGGGCGGGGCAAGGCAGATGGGTGGGCTGACGCACTTGGTGCGGGAGGCCATGTACCTGATGTTATACGTGGCCTACGGCAGTATCGTTGCCTTCGGACTCGTCGCGCAGGGCTGGATGGCTTGGTACTATACGCACCGCGGCCAGCAGTTGCGGACATACCTGGACCAAACGCCGTCCTGGATCATTGATCTGCAGCGCTCCGGACATCTGGGGTGAGGGTCAGACCATCGTAGCAAAGGCGCACGTGGGGCGGCAGATTCGCTTCGGCTTCGGCTTGAAATACGTCATGCGAAAGATGAGTGAAAAAAGCGCGGCGTGGCTTTAAGCGCTCGATAATCGCCAGAGCCTGCGAAAAACATAGATGCGTGGGATGGGGCTTCGGGCGCAGGGCATCCAGAATAAGCACGTCCAGGCCCTGCAATTGACACAGGGCCGTTTCAGGCACATCGGAACAATCGGTGCAATAGGCGAAAGCGCCGATGCGAAAACCCAGCACAGCGCCGCGGCCGTGCGGCAACTCCAGGGGGCGCCAGAGAGTCCCCAAAAGATCAAACGGACCATCGATCGGATGCGGCTCCAACTCGGGGCGGAAAAGCCGTTCTTCCGCGGGCTTGGCAAAAGCGTGCGGGAAAAACCGCCGGAGCGCGGTTAACGTCTCCGGGGAAGCGTGGATGGGCAACGGGCCGCCCAGGATGCTGTTGTAACGCCGCAGATCATCCAGACCGAAAATATGGTCGGCATGGGCGTGGGTAAAGACCACAGCGTCCACACGGTCCAGCTTTGCCGCCAGCGCCTGCAGCCTCAGTTCCGGACTGCAATCGATCAGAATGTGATGTTCGTCGTAATGAACCGCCAGGCTGGAGCGCGAGCGCCGGTCACGCGGATCCGCGCTGGTGCACACCGGACAATGGCAGCCAATCATCGGCACACCGGTGGAAGTGCCGGAGCCAAGCACGGTGATGGTCAGCTTCGAGCCGGCTGCATCCGCAGCGCCACGCGGGGCGACGGGGGCGTTTTCCGTAGGGGGCGGCGCCAGCGGCGGGGACATGCCCGCCGACACCAACCGAGCGCCCGCCCCGGCGCTGGTGGTTACCGCCTTGGCTTCCTGCTGCATCATCCGCTCCTAAAGTCTGGCCATCATTCTACGTGCGGTCCGGGTTATCCGCATAATTGTAGATGGTTGGTGTTGTTTTGGTTGTGGCTGGGCCGCGCTGGATATTTTGTGGTTGATCTCGTCGCCCCGCGGCCAGTGCGGATAACCCACCGACGCTCCCGCAGGCTGGTCACACTCTATGATTTGTGGTTAAATCGGCAATGTGATTTCCGCGCGAAGGCGAACGCATGGTCAGTCCAAATAATTCCTTTGTCCATCTGCACGGACATTCCCATTATTCCTTACTCGACGGCGGAGCGCCGGTGCAAAGGCTCTGTGCCAGGGCCGTGGAATTAGGCATGCCCGCCCTGGCGCTGACGGATCATGGTAACCTTTTTGGATTGGTGGATTTTTATCAGGAGGCGAAAGGGCTGGGGCTTAAGCCGATCCTCGGTTGCGAACTTTATGTTGCCCCTGGCGCACGCTGGGACCGGGATGCGCATGGCATCAAAGATGCGGCGTATCACCTGGTCGTGCTGGTGAAAAACCAGACCGGCTACAAACACCTGCTTAAACTCGCGTCCCTGGCCTACCTGGAAGGCCTTTATTATCGCCCGCGCGTCGACAAGGAACTGCTGGCCCATTATGCCGAAGGCCTGATCGTCATTAACGGACATCTGGGCACGGAGATAGCGGCCTGTCTGGGGCGTAACGACATCTCCGCCGCGGTAAACGTCGCCGGCGAATACAAAGAGATGTTCGGCCAGGATTTTTTCATCGAATTGCAGAATCATCATGAGCCGGCCCAGGTGGCGCAACTGCCGCAATTGCTGGAGGTGGCGCGGCGCGCCGGCTGTCCGGTGGTGGCCACCAACGATTATCATTACTGCGCGGCGGAAGATTATGAAGCCCACGATGTGCTCTGCTGCATCAGCATGGGCAAAACACTCGATGACAAGGACCGCCTGCATTATTCCCGCCAGGCCTATCTGAAAAGCCCGCTGGAAATGCGGGCGATCTTCAAGGATTGGCCCGAAGCCTGCGACAATACGCTCCAGATCGCGGACCGGTGCAACCTGGAGCTGGATTTTTCCCGCCGGCATGCCCCGGTTTACACACCACCGGCGGATCCGCACACCGGCCGTGTCCCCAGCGCCGATGATTACCTTCGCCAGCTCTGTGAGCAGGGACTGCAGCGGCGCTACGGCCAGTGTGACGACACACTGCGCCAGCGCCTGGAGCAGGAACTGAAGGTCATCCAAAGCAAGGGGTTTTCCAGTTACTTTCTGATCGTCTGGGACTTCTGCAGCTACGCC
>JAKCCC010000573.1 GCA_021838985.1 Planctomycetota bacterium | reverse complement strand
GTGCCGTTGCGTCTGGCCACGATGGCGGGGTTCGCTTTATCGGCCGGCAGCGGGCTGATCGCGCTGGGCTACCTGATCGCAAAACTCGTGTTCTGGAGTCACTTCACCCTGGGTATGGCGCCGGTGATTATTGGTTTGTTCTTCTTTGGGTCGGTGCAGTTGTTTTTTATCGGTATCCTGGGCGAGTATATTGGCGCCATCCATACCCAGGTGCAACGCCGGCCGCTGGTGATTGAAAAGGAGCGGATTAATTTTGATTTGCCCGCGGCAGGCAAAGGCCAGGTTGAATCTGCCCCAGACTCCGGACGTGGTAGGGACGAATCGGCCGCTGGGCACACCGTGGCCCCGTAGCTGGCGATATTCCGACGGTTTAACCGGCCGGGCGCATCCAGCGCTCGTGCCAAGCCTGGAACATCAGCAGATTCCACAAGGCATGCTGCAGACCACTGCCGCCGGCAAGGTGTAACCCCCAGAGGCGGCGTACGGGCGCAGGGTCCAGAAAACCACTCTCCCGCAAACGCCGCTCGTGGAGCAGGTTTTCCGCCCAAGCCCGCAGCGGCCCGCGCAACCACGCCTCCAAGGGGACCGCAAACCCCATTTTCGGCCGCTCCACCAGTGCCGGCGGCACATGCCGATAGAGCACCTGGCGAAGCAACCATTTAGCCTTTCCCTGACGCCGCAGCAGGGAGGTGGCAAGCCGGAAGGTGAATTCAACGACCGTGTGATCCAGCAGCGGAACCCGCGCCTCCAGGCTGGCGGCCATACTGGCCCGGTCAATCTTGGTCAAAATGTCGTCAGGCAGATAGGTCACCAGGTCCAGAAATTGTGCCCGCCGGAAAAATTCTGGAATTTCCACGGCCAGGGTGGAATCCGCGAAAAGGTCAGGCATCGGTTGGCTGCCCGGCACGAACGCCTCCGCGTCGGGACAAATGCTCATGATTTCCCGATACAAGCTATTGGGGGCCGCGCCGGTCAGTCCGAACGCGGTGTGGCGCATAAATTTCGCCAGCCGGCCCGCCCGCAAACGGCGCGGCAGAAGCCGCTCCAGCACGTCCCAAACGCCGGCCGGCACCCGGCGGATGCCCGTGCCGCCCACCACGCGAAATGGGCGTGGGATGCGACCCGCGACCGACACGATCCGGTCGGCAAAGGCATACCGGCTGTAGCCGCCGAACAGTTCATCGCCGCCATCACCGGAGAGGGCCACGGTAACATACCGGCGAGTCAACCGGGACAGCAGGATCATAGGGATCTGCGAGCTGTCGCCGAAGGGCTCATCGTACCACTTCGCAAGTTCGGGTATCAGCGCCAGCGCCTCCGGAGCGCCCACGTACAGCTGGGTATGTTCAGTACCCAGATGGGCGGCGACGGCTTGGGCGTGCGCCGACTCGTCGTATCCCCGCTCGCCAAATCCGATGGAAAAGGTGCGTATCCGCCGCCCCGACCGGGCCTGCATCAGCGCCGCCACCGTGGACGAATCGATCCCCCCGGACAGAAATGCCCCCAGTGGCACATCCGCGACCAGGCGCTTCTGAATCGCCGTGCTGAGCAAGGTCTCGAGTTGATCGGTGGCTTCCTGGTCCGATAGCGGCAACGGTTCCCGCAGGCCGGCCGCGGCGAGCTGGCGGGCATCCCAATAACGCGTGATCTCCGGTTCCGCGCCGGATCTGACCGTCAGCAGGGTGCCAGGGGCTAGCTTTCGGATCTGTTTATAAATGCTCCATGGAGCGGGCACATAGCCAAAACGAAGAAAGGCCGCGACCCTGTCGCGGTCAATTTCCGGCGCCCAGCGCGGATGTCTGGCGAACGCTTTTAACTCCGAGGCGAAAAGAAAGGCGTCGCCCCAAAGCCCCCAATACAGCGGCTTGATTCCCAACCGGTCCCGTACGAGAGTCAGCGTGCGTTGCCGGGTATCCCAGAGGGCGAAGGCGAACATGCCGCAAAGACGTTCCACCGTGGCCCGCACGCCGTGCGTGGCGCAGGACTCCAGTAGAACCTCCGTGTCCGAATGGCCGCGGAATCGAGCGCCTTGTTCCGCCAGCGGGCGCCGCAGTTCGGCGGCGTTATAAATCTCGCCGTTATAGACAACGACGAACCGCCCGCTGGCCGAGACCATCGGCTGATGACCCGCGGGTGACAAGTCTACGATCGAAAGGCGCCGGTGAGCCAGCGCGATGGCGGCCGCGGGATCCAGCCATTCACCGCGATCGTCCGGCCCACGGTGGCCCAGCGTATCCGCCATGGCCTGGACCGTCCAGCGCGCGCTTTCCGCGAACGGCACGCATTGGGGATCGATAAAGCCCGCGATTCCACACACAATCCCGCAGCCCCGATCGGGTCCTAGGACCAAGGAACCTGGCCGGATTTTGTGACCGCTGAAAATAGAAACGGCGCCGGGGCCTTGGCGGACACACCATGCGGTCCCCGCACGCCGGCATTTCCCCAGGGTTGCCACAAAATCTGGCTACACCCGCCGGAAGAATGTTACCACGAAACGATGCGCTTGGAGCAAATATCCCTCAATCGCG
>JAKCCC010000572.1 GCA_021838985.1 Planctomycetota bacterium | reverse complement strand
ACTGCGCCGGTTTATGACGCCAGTTGCTGATAGCGAGCCGCCAGAGCGGCCGAATTGTCGCCAGGGGCCACATCAAACTCTCCTACGACCACGCCGTCGCGCAACGCCACCACGCGCTGGGCCTGCAGCGCCGCCGATGGTTCATGCGTTACCACCAGCACGGTGCTGCGACCGAGGTCCAGCAGTTGTTTCAAAAGCGCCCAGAATTGGCCGGCGCTGCACGAATCAAGATTGCCGGTCGGCTCGTCGGCCAGCAGCAGCGCCGGTCGCAGAACCAGGGCGCGGGCGATGGCGGCACGCTGCTGTTCGCCGCCGGAAAGGGCGTCGGGGCGATGGCCCAGGCGGGGGATTAATCCCAGCAGGTCCAGGGTTTCCCGCGCCTGCCGTCGGGTGGACGCATCATCACGGCCCGCCAGGCGGGCCGGAAGGAGCACGTTTTCCTCCACGGTCAACACGGGTATCAAGTTAAATTGCTGGAAAATAACGCCTACTTGATGGCGGCGAAATTGGGTCGCCTCGCGTTCCGACAGGGCGGCGAGATTTCGGCCATGGATGATAATGGAGCCCTGATCCGGCTTATCCAACCAGGCCAGCAGGTGCAGCAGGGTGGACTTGCCGGAGCCGCTGGCGCCCATGATGGCGACTATTTCACCACGCCGAACCGTCAAGTTCACCCCCGCCAGGGCGGGGATCAAGCGAGATCCCCGGCGATACGTTTTGTGCGCGTCCACCACCTGGATGGCGATGTCGTTGGAAAGATTCGCAGCCGCCGATGGCGCCCTGTCGTTCATACGCCCCCATGATAGGCGTGGAAATTCACGCCGCCAAACGTCACAATAGACACGTCGCGCCATGGGCGCCGGATCAGTTTCGGACCAACGATGCGCCGCTTTAGGTTAACTGCAATAGGCCGTGCGCTGACGCCAACGCTGGCGGGGGTGTTGGCGTTGCTGGCCAGCGGCTGCCAAACGCGGCCCGCCGCGCCCGTCGGGCTGGTGCGACCTTGCCACGGCGCGGTGCGGGTGATCCGGGTTTATCCGTGGGTGTACAGCGCCTTGGTGCGCTTTCACGGCAAGCCTATCATGGCGTGGTGGGATAACTATTCCGTCCTCTTTTCCGGAGGGCGGCGCACCGCGACGCTGACGGCGAAACCGGGGACCATTTTGCATTTCGACGGACTGATGACGGATCGGGATTTGTATTTCGGGCGGGAATGGTCCGGTCCGGAAGCGCCGACATTTCGCGGCCGTGCGCCTATAATACGCCAAGCCCCGTGGCCGGCGGGTATTCCGAAGCCGAAGCGGACCGGTCAACGACCCGTGAAAACGCCAAGCGCCGGCGGCGCGTGACACCGGTTGGTATAGCCCCCGATTCGCCCGAAGGCGGATCGGCCTCGGTGGATTGAGCAGTCGCCTGGGGAGACCTGGCCAGGGGTGGTGTCCTTTTATAACCGCACAATCCGCCGCTATTTTCGAGGCAGGAGTTCAGCATGAAACTACCGGGTAAAGTTGCCATTATCACCGGCGCCGCGACCGGCATTGGTCAGGCCTTGGCTACGGCGTTCGCCGGCGAAGGTGCGGCGGTGGCGGTGGATTACGTCGGCCCATCGGGTGCGTCTGATCAGACGCTCAAGCAGATTAAAGCGGCTGGCGGCCGGGGCATCGCGGTGGCGGCGGATGTGTCCAATCCGTCGCAGGTCGCCGCGCTGATCGATGAAACCGTGCGGGCGTTTGGCCGCCTGGATGTGCTCGTCAATAATGCGGGTATCGAATTCAAGCATCCGTTTCTGGAATTTCCGCTGGAACAGTTTCAAAAGATCGTGGCGGTTAACCTGCAAGGGCCGTTCCTGTGCGCCCAGGCGGCGGCGCGCCAGATGGTCCAGCAGGGCGCCGGCGGACGAATTATCAATATTTCCTCGGTGCACGAGGACCTGCCCATGCCCACCAATGCGCCGTATTGCGCCACGAAGGGGGCGTTGCGCATGCTGATGCGAACGTTGGCCGTGGAATTGGCGCCGCACAAAATAACCGTGAATAATATCGGGCCTGGCGCGATCTATACGCCTATTGACGCGGACGTGGAGGCGAATCCCGCTATGGAGGCGGCGTTAATGGCGGAAATTCCGCTGGGCCGCTGGGGCCATCCGCGGGAAGTGGCCAATCTCGCCGTCTTTTTAGCTTCCGACGAGGCCGGCTATATCACCGGATCCACTTATTTCATCGATGGCGGCATGCTGCGCCAATCCGGCAGCCTGTGAGCCAGAGGGCCTGGCCGTGGGAATCACTTGGGCGGCGCCGAGTGGATTTCAACAGTCCAGCCCGAATCGGGAAGCGGTGGGTGAACCGGGAAGACGTGGTGCAACGGGTGATTGATCTGGATCCGGCTCAGCGTTACCGTGGTCGGAGCGCCATCCGGATTGAGTCGCACGATCTTTACCGGCAGTTTCAGGGCCGTATTAATCCAAAAATCCAGGCGCGCAAAGGTGAACATGTTCCGATGCCGCGGCGTTAACCGTAAATGAATCAGTCGCAC
>JAKCCC010000571.1 GCA_021838985.1 Planctomycetota bacterium | reverse complement strand
GATCGAGTTGCTGGTGGTGATCTCGATCATTGCGATCCTTGTTTCCATTCTGCTGCCCGCCTTGGCCAAAGCCCGGGAACTGGCCAACCGGGCCGTCTGTATGGCTAACATCCGCGGGATCATCCAGGCGATGCTAACGTACAGTCAGAACAGCGGCGGCGTGTTTCCAAACGTGGGCTATGCCGCAGGCTTTGGCGGCAGTGGCTACATCAACACCGCGACTTGGTGGCCTACCGGCACCAGCTGGTTCACCATAGGCCAGAACGCCTCCGAAGCAGTGGAGTGGTGGTACAAACTGCCGTATGCGGTCAGGGGTGGCGGGCCGTCCGGCCAGCCCAATTGGTGGGCTCAGCCGATGGCTGGCCCCTGGATCACCGTGCTCCAGGGTTACACCACGCCGGGCAGTTTCATCTGCCCGTCGGACCCGCTGGGCAGCGCCTACGTTTCCGCGGAGACGATCTTCGTGTCCGGCCATCCGGGAAACAGCTACGGCGAAATATTCGGGATGCACCCCGGCACCACCATGTGGGTGAACGGATCCTCCTGGCCGATCAATAATCCCACCAACAAAATCGGCGCCGGCGAAAGCTACTCCATCGCCTTTCCGTGGTCGATGCTGAATTGGCAACTGTCCTCCTCGCCTGGCCGCTGGTGGACCACCGACGGCGCCAACAGTCAGGTTCCGCTGGTCAGCGACATGGCCCCGGCTGATCAAAGCGCGACCAACGGCGATAACACGGGCGTGTATCAGCGCATCACCACCACCCTGCCGACCGCCAACACCTACGGGCCATACATCTACAACTCAGGCAACCACGCTGGTGACGGACAAAACGTGGGTTTTGGTGACGATCATGTAACATGGGAAACGTCGCCTTACGTCGGCCAAAATAGCGATAACATCTTCACGTACCACGACGCGGGATATTGGGGCTATGCTCCGCCCGTCAACGGAACCACGGATACCCACCAGATTGGTCTCTCGTCGTTCGGCGCCACGACGGCTCCCATAATCCAACAGCTCGCCCCGCCGTTTGACATCTGCATGACGCCGGTGCGCACGGTGAACCCGACGGAGGCGGCCAAAGGAAACGCGTGGTGAGGCGAAGCCAATGACGGATTGGGGTTGTTTTCCTGGGGAATATTCTATGATGCAACGCAGGGGGGGGCTGAAGTCAGCTGTGTCTGTGGGAGCCACGTTGGTCCTGGTGGGTGTCGCCAACCCGGCGGTTCCCGCAGCGGTGGTCTCGTCCGCTAAGTCTACCACCGCAGCCGCAGCGCGCGCCGCCGCACCCGTGGCCTGGTTCGTTCCGCCCGATCCGATTTTCTACCACAGAAGCTTGAAATGCACCGGCACGTCCCCATACATGGCGCTCTTTGCGCCTGGTGCGCCGTGGCGGCAGGCCGCGGCACACATTCGTGTCCTTGAGACGAACTTTCTGTGGGTCGCGGACGGTCCCCGGGGCGATTTAGCGCGCGAGTTCGACTACCTGAAGCGGCATGGGATCGCCTTGGGGCTGGGCGGCGGTGTGTTGACTTGCCGCGGGCTAACCGGAAAAGTGGAAGGGTTTGCGGGTCGACGGGTTCTGCGGCAGGTGCCGCGGATTGCCCGGCGCGTACGCCGCGCCGGCGAGACGGTGCGCTACATCGGTATGGATGAGCCGGTCTTTTACGGCAGCATTTACTCGGGGCGTCTTGCCCGCCACTGGACGCCGGCGCATGTTGCGGCCAATGCGACGAAGACCCTCCGGGCGTTGTCATCCGCCTTCCCGGGCCTGAAGGTGGTGGATATTGAGCCATTGGGCGGCCCGCCGCGGCAGGTCGCGCTGGAGATTCGGCGTTACAAAAGCGCCATCGAGGCCTTTCGTCAAGATGGTATGCCTGTCACTTCCTTCCGGACGGACGTCGCCTGGTGGGCCTTGCCGCCGGGGGCGTTGGCGGCCTTGCGTAAAATGTTGCGTTCCGAGCACGTCACTTTTGGCGTCATCTGCGACGGCAGCGGACATACGGACGCGGCTTGGGTACGCAGCGCTGAAATAAATATGGCCCGGGTGCGGGCGGCGGTGGGGAATCCAGATGTCGTCGTTTTCCAGTCCTGGATGCGTCACCCCGCGCAGTTTCTTCCCGAGAACGCTGCCTATTCCTTCACGCATCTGATCGACTGGTACTTCAGCACGTGGCAGGCAAACCACCGGGAGGAAGGTCACAAATGACGCCATCGTCACTATGCTTGGGGCTTTGGACCGCTGTCCCAACTCGGAAACGAATTACGGAACCAAGAGGGCAAGGGTTGTAACGCAATAAACCCGGCAAGGATTTCAAGGGATCGTTAAAAAGGGTGTTTTCGCGGCCTTCGCGGCTTCGCGTGAGGAAACGGTATTTGTTTCGCCCCGGCGGATGCGGGTTTGCCCCGGATCGCGTGATCCGGGGCCGGCTTTTCGCGGGGCGTTAAAAAAAGGAGGTGCCTTATGGTACCGCAGGATTTACTTCCGGATGACG
This sequence comes from Planctomycetota bacterium, assembly GCA_021838985.1. Taxonomy (GTDB): domain Bacteria; phylum Planctomycetota; class Phycisphaerae; order WQYP01; family WQYP01; genus JAKCCC01. Next base: position 37 of record JAKCCC010000571.1, on the reverse strand, counting down.
GCGTTTCCGTGGTGCACTCGCACGAGTTCCGACGCTT
>JAKCCC010000570.1 GCA_021838985.1 Planctomycetota bacterium | reverse complement strand
AGCCAGTCCTTAGCCGCACGCACGTGTCGGGCGCCATGCACCAGCGCCGCGGCATAAACCGCCGTGGCGTTATCCCGCGCGGGAATAGCTACATAGCTGATGGGATGGCCGATTTGCTCCTGAAAAATGGCCTCGGATTTCCACGTGACCCCCGCGTCGACCAGTCCCTGCATCAAATACAGCGGGGTCTGACGATGGTGGATATGGGTCAGAATCGTTTGGCCATCAAGCACTTTGCGGTGATAGACCCTTTGGACCAGCTCGCGCCCGCCGGCTCTGGCCAGGGCCAGCTGGATCTGACGGGCCACACCTTCCCACGCGGGGTTGGGCATGGCCAACCGAACGCCGGGCCGGCCCAAATCGCGTAGCGTGCGGATATGGGCGGGATTGCCCCGCGGCACCATGATCGCCAAGTCGTTGCTGGTGTAGCTATCCGCGGGACCGTCCAACAGCCCCCTTCGGATCAGGAATTGAACCTTCACTTTTCCCGCGGCGTACACGTCGGGCGGCGCCGTCCAGGTCATATTGCCCACGGTGATGGTTCCGCCCGCCTGCAATTGCTTCAGCAGAATGCCCGGCGGCAGGGTTTCAGAGTAGATACGGCCACGCAGGCCGGGATGCTCTTTTTCAAACACCGCCACCAGCGGGGCGACGGCAAAATAATAATTGCCGCCAACGTACAATATCAGCTTGGCGTTCTGGGGATCGCCATGGAAATCCGCCAGATCGTCCACTTCGGGAACCGTGAATGCCAAGCCCTGATGCAGCGCGGGGTCATTGGCGCCGTGGCTCCACGGCGGAAATATCCGTTCCTGATACGCCGGAGCCTGAACTTTACCCTTCCAGCCGCTGGAGTGGGCTTCGGCTCCAGATGCCAGCAACCCCGCCGCAGCCAATCCGCTTACGGCAACGATTCGACCAATGATGCGCAGCATAGGTGTCATTTGGTTTCCTATTTGATATATCGATAGCCCGCCGCTTCCAGCAGAGGAATGGTGGCGACAATTCCCGGCGTAAGGATCACCCCGGGAATCAAATGGTTCGTTAAGTCTGCAGCCAGGCGCTCGTGGTTCAGGTGATCGGGATTGTGGCCCTTGGCGATCAAGGCGTGGGAGAATTCCCAGATCATATTGTGACAAGCCAGAAAAACGGCGCCGCGCTCCACCAACAACGGAATGCAGTTGGCCGCCGGCGAAAAAAGGCCGTGCGGATCATTAAAATCCCCGGCATTTTTACCGCGTACCGCCGGGGGAATAGTCAGAAATATGTTTCGCTTAAACTGGTTTTTGATCATGGCTGGAAAGTCATACTTGTCCCACATGACCTCATCGAAAAGCGCCAGATGACACGTGCCGTGCGTGGCGGAAACCGCCAGAAAATCGGGTTGCCGATACGACCATACCTGCGCGTTCATCGCGTTGCGCATCAGATTCAGCCAGGGGCTGGCGATATCGGTGTTATCCCAGACCTGCTTAGGCCCGCCGCGGTAATGCAGGAGCAATTCCAGCGCCGCGCTGTCCCATTGCCGGGGATGGTCCAGGATCATGGGCACGGTCTGGAAGTCGCGCCGGCGCGGCGCGGCGGCGAGGGCGGCGGTAAGCTGCCGAAGGTTCGCCGCTGCACCGCCTTCCAGTGACCCGGGGGCGTCCAGCGCAGGCTTTTCCGCCGCGCCGCTGGCCGCCGCCGCGCCCACCGTTGTCGCAGCCACGGCGCCGGTGGCGAGCCAAGCCAACATCTGCCGTCGCGGCATAACTGCGGAAACCAGAGTGGAAGCAACTTTTTTCATAACTAGATCCTTTCTGCAAACGCGGGAGACTTTTATATTTTTACCAAAATCCTAGTCCCTTATCCGCTCCGAGGCTCGCGAGCAACAAGCTCATCTTGCCCATATCCTAGCCCGGATGATACATAAGTCAAATATATAATATATATTACTATAATAAGTATTTCTGATGCTTTTCACTGGTCTTCCGGCCCGAGCTCTTATCCCTTACAGGTAGAAGTGGCTGGCATGCCCCCGTCACTTACGCTTAAGGGCTATAGAATCGACAACCGCAGGCACTCCATGGCGCTGAAGTAGCCGTTGGCGGCCCAACGGCAGCGCAAGCGCAGGTTTGGGCCTGTCGAGGTTTATTGAAAATTGGTGCGGTGCGATCAAGCGTCGAGATCTCTTTACTTCGCCGGCAGGGCGGCGCCTTCCCTGGCGCCTGTGATCAGGGCGCCGGGCTGGGCCGTCTCGATCAGCCGGCGGCAATACCACAGAAGCGGTAAACAAAGCAGCGCCGCACCGGCAAAACAAATGCAGTAGCGGTTCCACACGAACCCACCCGTCTGCCGATGGATGGATCCAAGGGCGCTAAGCAGCAGCCCCCAGGCCAAAGGGGAGGCTGCACCCGCCAGCGCGGTAACCACGGTAAAAAGGGCAAAAAAATGATTGCGCCCCATGATGGGAATGACCATCGTCTGCAGACGCAGATTGGCCACTGTGATGTGAATGCCGGCGATTCCAGAAAGTAAATACAATGCCCCCACCAGTACCAAAGGA
>JAKCCC010000569.1 GCA_021838985.1 Planctomycetota bacterium | reverse complement strand
GCCAGCAGCTTGCGCCCAATCACCAGCGTGCTCAGTACGCCGATGGCGTAGATCGTCGCAATGGAAATCAGCAGCGCCAGAATGGAGCTGACCACCGCCGCGGCGGTCGCGGTGCTGCCCTCGATCCTCACATGCAGCGGCACGTGAACCACGATCCATTGCGCCAGCGGATGGGAAAAGCCCGTGATGACCCGATACAGGAAATCCAGCACCCAGATGGTGACAAAAAGCGGTATGAGTGCGGCCAGACCGCCCAAAAACACCGATTGCAGATGGCGGCGCCAGCCGCCCTTCGGGGCGGCGACGGAAGATGATGCCACGACCGGTTTGTTCATATGTAGTACATCTGCCCACCGTGCGTCCGCTGGGCCACCTGCTCGGCCAGCGACGCCAGCGTGGTCTGGGCCAGCGCCCGCACCAGCGCCTCGGACAGCCGCGCGTGGAGCAGGTGCACGGCCACCTCCCCCGGCTTGAGTTCCTCCACCCGCAGTGGGGTTTCCTCCCGCCAGAGCATTTTTCCTTCCAGACGGCTGATGATATCACCCAGGGGAATGTCTTTTGGCGGGCGCGCCAGGCGATATCCGCCCATCGCCCCGATCTTGGATGAAAGCACCTTTCCCCGCGCCAGCGCCGATAGAATGGATTCCAGGAATTTCGTCGGCAAATTTTCCCGCGCCGCCAGTTCCCGCGTTTGGATATAGCCGCGCGGATAGGCATCGCATAAACAGATCATGGCGCGAATGCCGTATTGGGTTCGTTTTGACAGCTGCATAATCGCTCCCACCCGAAGATTGTACGGCCCAGGTCAGGAGTCTGTCCACGCCGGCGCCATCCAGCAGGTCGGCAGGGTGTGGAATACCAGCGGGTATCGTATCAGGGTGAAGGCATGCTGGTGCTTTGTCAATCGATAAATTTCTGGTGGGAGAAGGAACCCCAGACTCGCCACCGAACTCGCAGCATCGGCCTTCAGGTCGCCCGCGGCGACTAAAACCGCAGCGACGGGTGACGGCCGACGAACGGCGAATCCCGTAAACGGTTGCGCGTTCGCTGCGTCGCCGTGGTGAGGTGAAAGGTTCAGTTTTGTCGCCCTGATACGCCCCGGGTGGGTTCCCAACGGCATCGCGGCTCGCCCTTCTCAAGGCGGAATCCGGGAACGTTCAGGCCGGCGAGATTTCCAGCGGCCGGATGGAAAACTTGGGATTCTGTCCTAAAAAACGCGCCGGACGATTGTGAAAGATCTCCAGCAGTTCCGCCTCGCCGCATCCGCGCCGCCGGCATTCCAGCACACAGTCCAGCAGTGTAAACGGCGTGCTCGGCCCCCAATCCGCTGACGAATTCACCATCAGCTTAGCGTTTCCGAATCGCTGCAGAATATCCACCGCCCGCGGGGTGGACATTTTTGTCAACGGGTAAAGCGTCAGGCCGGCCCAGTACCCCGCGTCCAGCACCATACGCACGGTGTGTTCCTCGACATGATCGATCCACACCCGTTCCGGCGGGAACTTCAATTCGCGCAACAGGTCCAGGGTCAGACGCGTTCCGCGGAGTTTGTCGTGCAGGTGCGGTGTATGGATCAACACCAATTGCCGGTGCTGCATCGCCAGTTCCAGCTGCGCCCGGAAAATGACCTCCTCGTTTGCGGTATTCTGGTTGAATCCGATCTCGCCGATCCCCAGCACGGTAGGCTTGGGCAAAAATTCCGGCAGCGCCTCCAACACCTGCCGGCTTAAGGCGAGATTCTCGGACTCCTTGGGATTCATGGCCACCCAGCAGAAATGGCGAATGCCGTACTGGGCCGCCCGGGTCGGTTCAAATTCGCTGATCTGCCGGAAATAGTCCACGAACGTGCCCGGATGACGCCGGTCGAACCCGGCCCAAAACGCCGGTTCCACCACCGCGACTACGCCCGCCTGGGCCATCCGCTCATAGTCGTCCGTGGTGCGGGCGATGGCGTGATAATGGGGCTGAATAATGTACATCGGCCAATTCGCTGTAAAGTTCGAGCAGACGTTCGGCGCGGTTGGGGGTTGCACTCGGTGCGGCCAGTTCCGCCAGCGCCCGGTGCAACAACTCGATTCGCCGATCCGTACGCGCCGCCGGTTCATCCTGGGCGGCGGTGACATCCAGGCGATCCAGCAGGGCCGCCAATTCCAGCACCAGGAACCGCCCCTGGAGCCATTCGCGGTCGATCGTTTTGCGCAACCTCGTCATGAGCTGCGCATTATAGCATGCCGCCCCTTAGAGCAGTCCAATGGCCACCTAAAAATTTTTCGCTGAGAATGCGCCCAATCCAGGCTTTGGCGTCACCGCAAATCCTCACCGGACATTTTCGCCATCACGCCGATCGCTTCTCGGCGTCCGACGCGATAGGCAGGAGGCTTGACGGCGGCCCACGCCGGGACATAATGGTGCTATCACCATTCTGTTGAAAGGAGCGCAAGATGGCGAAGGTACTGTGTGTTCTGTACGCGGATCCCGTTGATGGTTATCCGACTTCGTATGCCCGGGATGATCTTCCCAAGTTGGACCATTACCCCGGCGGGCAG
>JAKCCC010000568.1 GCA_021838985.1 Planctomycetota bacterium | reverse complement strand
CCGGCGCTCTATGCAAAATGCCGGCATATTCTGCTGCCCAAAGATTACATCCGCTATCGGCTGACGGGCGAATATGTTTCGGAAGTTTCCGATGCTTCGGGCACGCTGCTGCTTAACGTGCGCACGCGGCAATGGCATGGTGACTTGATCAGCCGCCTGGGCTTGGATCGGTCCATGTTGCCGCCGCTGGTGGAATCGCCCCAGATTACCGGTCAGGTGACGCCGGGAGTGGCCGAAAAAACTGGCTTGGCCGCGGGTATACCGGTGGTGGGCGGGGCCGGCGATCAGGCCGCCGGGGCGGTGGGGGCTGGGGTGGTGCGGCCGGGGCTGGTCTCGGCGGCTATGGGCACCAGCGGGGTGGTCTTTGCCGCCGCCGCCGAGCCGCAAACCGATCCACTCGGTCGGGTGCATACCATGTGCCATGCGCTTCCGAACCTCTGGTGCGTGTTCGGGTGCATGTTAAGCGCTGGCGGATCGCTGCAATGGCTGCGCAACACACTGTATGCCGATGCGATTCAGGCCCTGCGAAAAAGGAAGCAAGATCCCGGCGTGCTCTATGAACGCATGATGGGCGCCGCGGAAGGCGTGGCGCCGGGGGCGGAAAATTTATTTTTTCTGCCCTACCTTACCGGCGAACGCTGTCCTCACGCGGATCCGATGGCCCGCGGCTGTTTCATCGGGCTGACGCCGCGCCACAGCGCTGCCCACCTGATCCGGGCGGTGGTGGAGGGAATTACGTTTGGCATGCGCGAGCAGGTGAATATCCTGCGGGCCATGCATATTCCCGTGACGCAAATTCGCGCCGGAGGAGGCGGGGCGCGCAGCGATTTCTGGCGGCAACTACAGGCGGACATGTACCAGGCCCCCGTGGTGACCATCAACGTCAGCGAGGGCGCCGCTCTGGGCGCGGCCCTTCTGGCCGGGGTCGGCGCTGGAGTGTGGCCCGGCGTGGCGGAGGCGACGGAACAAATTATCAAGGTCCGCCAGCGACGCCGTCCGAATCGCCGCCGCGCGGAGTTCTACGCTAAGCAGTATGGCCAATATGCGGCGCTGTATCCCACCCTGCGCGAGCGCTTCGCGGAACTCGGCACATGAAGCCTCGACCACCCTTTCATGCTCCGGAAATGGCCGCAAGGTGGGACATAGGCGAGGGTGGCGCCTCAAGCCAGACGCATGAGATACACCGCGATAGCCACACCGATGGCGGCCATGAGCAGCGCCACGATCACCGCCGCCCGTCCGCCGATGGCCGGGGCGGGTTGACCGCGCCGCAACTGATGGATGGTGTGCGTAAAACGAATCGCCGCGATGATGTTTACCGCTACTCCCAGCAGCACCAGGGCCACGCCGCTCCACAGCGACATGGATTGATGCGGGGGAACCTTTAGCGGCAAGCCACGCCATTCCGAAAGTTTGCGCAGGAACAGACCGAACCGGGCCACCACAAATCCGAAACCCATTAACGCCAGGCCGGTGCGAATCCAAGCCAGCATGGTGCGTTCCGCGGCCATGGCGGTGACAGAATCCACGCGGGGTTCGCGCGCTGGCGGCGGCGCGTCAAGCATAAAAATCTCCGCAAGCAAAAGCCGTCAGGTCAGCGCCCCGGCGCGGTCTTGATCGGCGGTTATCAGCGGAGCCGCCTTTTCCTCGGCAGGTGGACCTTCCAGAACCGTCACGTGCGTAAACTCATCGAGATTCAGGACAATCTTTTCGCCATCGTCTTTTTCAAGGATCAGCCGGTCCAACCAGAGCCGATGCCGCGGATTACGGGCGAACCAGCTTCCGCTGGCCTGCCGTTCCTGGCCCATCACCCGCCCGGTAACGCTGATCGGATATACGTGCGTACGATGCGCGATTTGTTGGGTAACGCCAACGCGCGTGCCGGAGGGATAGAAGCTGGTTTTCTGCGACGCCTTCAGGGCGGGTGAGGTTTGACATTCGTTCATAGCGCACTTTCCTTCATCGTAACCGTTCATGGACCGCGGCGGTTGGCACGGCCCTGACCCATCGTCGCGGTTTAGTCGCCCCCGGCAACCTTCCGGGCTGTGCAACACAGACCGCAATGGGCCCTATCCGGCGCCAAGCCGACGCTTCACTTCCCCCAAGAGCTTCGGCACTGAATTTGTGATGACCTGCCACACCTCTTTGTCGTCAATGGGATCGTAGCCGTGGATCAGCACGTTCCGAAACGCGACAATCTTCTTCTGTATTCGATATCTTGGCGGCGGTAGTGGGGTCCAACCGATTAAGCCGGTTCACAGCCTCGCCGATGATTTCGAAGTTGCGCTCCACCGCCTGTCGCATTTGGCGATTTTGGATGTAATCGCCCACCGTCGCGGCCCGTGTGCTGTCCAGTATAAATGACGCGGCATCGCTGATATCGACCAAAAGCTTCGGCGTTTTAGGCTGCATAGAGCAATCTCCGCGTCCGGTTGACCTCGCGAATGAAGTAGGGATTTCGCAGTGCGGAACCCATCACTAAATCAACCGGCCGCCCCAGTAACCGTGCCAGATCATCACGCAGGTCGAAATAGCGGCCGAGCCAGA
>JAKCCC010000567.1 GCA_021838985.1 Planctomycetota bacterium | reverse complement strand
AGCCCCAGAAGATTACGGCGATGCCGCCGCGGCTGGTGGAAGCCGGCACCTGCGGGCCGCCGCGGAAATAAGTTACTCGCACGGAGGCACAAGGCCGCAGAGGATCAACCGGAAAAAGCGGAATTGCAAGCACCGTGCTTTAGCGCGGTGAACCGATGCAGATAGGTTTTAGGTTATAAGGGCTGGGTTTTACGGGCGCGGAAAAGGCGGAATTGCAAGCACCGTGTCGCAGAGTCGCTACGGCGACCTTTAGCGCGGTGAACCGATGAAAGGAGGTTCCAGGTTTTAGGTTTTGCCGGTTAGGTGCTATGGGAGAACGGAATCCCAAGCACCGCGTTTTAACGCGGTGAATTCGCGGCCTTCGCGGCGCAGTTTAGTCGCCACGGCGACCGTGAGATGCGGAATTGTGAGCACCGTGTCGCAGAGTCGCTCCGGCGACCTTTAGCGCGGTGAACCGATGCAGACAGGCTTTAGGTTTCAGCGTCAGTGGTCAGGGAACCGTAAAGGAAAAAGTAAAAGGAACAAGAACGGAAATTGAAAACTTCGTTTGCCTCGGCGAAGACAGGTTTGGTTCAACTCGGGCCGCGCGGCCCGGACCTGTCCAGGCGTCGTCTTCGGCGACATTTCTCCGGGTCGAAGACTCGCCTCTGGAGAGGTGGGTTCGGTAAGTAGGGAGGTGCTTTATGGCGCGCAATAGCTCAAGGTCTCTCTTCGGTTCCCCCGTGGAGCCGTCGCTTCCCCTTGTAGAGCCGTCGCCCCCGACGGCTGGCGTAACGATTGTGGCCCCTTTTTCAAAGGAGTTTACCATGTCCAGTCCCTTGAATGCTGAGAACCTCCAGCTGCACTCTGGTGACATTGTTCCCTCTTTTTACAAGGAGAATTCCATGAGTAATGCCCGAAGCCATCTGCTGGCCGTGGCGGCCGAGGCCGCCGTGGCGGATCTGCAGCTTCCCCCGTCGGACCGTTTAGGTTCGTGGCGTCCCGGGGTTTACACCGACGCCCCCCTCCTGGCCGCCCTGGACGCCCGCCTGCGCCCGGCGCGGAGGAAACGCGCCGCGTTCACGTTGATCGAGCTGCTGGTAGTGATATCAATTATAGCTATATTGATATCTATACTTCTACCAGCCTTGGCCAAAGCCCGGGAACTGGCCAACCGCGCGGTCTGCATGGCCAACGTGCGCGGGATCATCCAGTCGATGATCAGTTACGCGCAGCCAAACAGCGGCTGGTTCCCGGCGAACGGTAACGACGACCATAGCGCCAGCGCTAACGGGGGGGCTCTGACCTGGTGTTCGAACGGTGGCTACAGCAGACTGACGGTAACCCCCGGCCAGACGGCGCCGGAGGTGGTCCAGCAGTGGTTCCACGACAGCACCTACAGTACCGACATCGGGTGGGCCGCCGATCCGTTGGCCAGCATGTGGTTTTTGGTGCTCCAAGGCTATACCACGCCAGCGAGCTTCATCTGCCCATCCGACCCGCTGGGGTCGCAATGGGTTTCGGAGGAAACCTCGCCCAACCCGGGTGGGCCGCCTACGTACAACAACTTGTTCGGCGTGCAGCCCGGCAACGTCCAGGGGTCTCAAACGGTTACAAATTCCGTTGGCGCCGGCGAAAGCTACTCGATCGCTTTCCCGTGGACGGGCGGCAGCGGCGGCTACCACTATGGTCCGGCCCTTGGCCAGTGGTGGAACACCAATTTTGCCAACACCCAGGTTCCCCTGGTCAGCGATATGGCCCCGCGGAATACGTCTACGGACACCGGGGTGTATCAGCGCATCACCACCACCCTGCCCACGGCGAACACCTACGGTCCGTATATTTACAATTCCGGCAACCATGCCGGTGACGGCCAGAACGTGGGCTTTGGCGATGACCATGTAACTTGGGAAACCTCGCCCTACGTCGGTGAAAACGGTGACAACATCTTCACCTACACCACCGCCACGGGCGTGGTTAACGGCACCACGGATACAAACCAGGTGGATAACGTCAACACGCCGGCGTGGGGCTTCAGGGGTCCCTACATTCAGACCTTGGCTCCGCCGTTTGACACCTATATGGTGCCGAAGCGCACGGTAAATCCCACCACGGCGGCTGCGGGGCAGGCATGGTGACAGCCGCCGCAGGTCGCAACCCGTTCACGGGCGGGTTTGGCACCCGCCCCGCGCGAACCAGGCGCCCCTAACAGGTCATGGCCCGATGGCCGCTACCCCAGAGCGCCGGGATACCCAGCGCCGCCCGTAGCGGATCGGCTGCCCGCCAATATTGGCGGCCCCCCGGGCCGCGGCGGCGACAGGCCTCTTACGAGGATGCAAGCAAGGAACAGTCTGTACCTGGCTGCGTGGTCCGGGCCTGCGCGTCGGCGGCGTAACTGGCCGAGAGGCTATGAATGGTCCCTGGGAAGAAAGGATGCCATGAAGACGATGAAGATGCGGTTTCAACCGTCGAACGCTGGCGGTTGGCTGATTCCGGCCCTGATGCTGGCAACTCTTGCCCTGGCGGCCGGCGGGGCCGCGCGCGGCCGTGGTAAGCTCCGCAAGGCGCT
>JAKCCC010000566.1 GCA_021838985.1 Planctomycetota bacterium | reverse complement strand
CCGGCCCTAATCATCAAATGTTTCAACCCCCGGCGCGTCGGAGCGCCCGTGCTGGAGCATAATTTTGGCGTGATTTCCGTCGGCGGCCCCGCCGGCAACCGTCACATCATGCTTCGTCTGTGCAACGCGCATGGAAAAACCGTGCTCTCCAAGATGCTGCTGGCCGGCCAGTTGACCGGTAATTGAAGAATCTCATTCGAAAAAAATCATTCGCCCGGCGCTTTTTGCGGCAGCGGCGCCAGAACCTGCGCGGTGCGGCTGGGCAGATATATCTGTATGCTTTGGCGGCGCCCATACATGGGAACATCCTGACGGGGATAAACGTGGCCGGAAGCGCAGCGCCCCTGGCCGGCGAACTCGGGCCGATCGGTATCGAGAACGATCTGGTAATCACAGGGGTCCGGTACGGGAATACGCAGGCCGAAGTAGCTTTCCCAGGCGTGGAAATTGAATACAAACACCAGCGGGCCGCGGCGAAAGGCGAGCTGGCGGGTATCTTCATGGACCAGCAATTGCTCAATGAAGGTGTCTTCCAGGAGGTTCCATCGTTCGTCGAGCGACTGCATGGCGCGGTCGAATTCATTCAGCGACCGGTAGTGCAGATCGTCGCGGTCCACCAGGCTCCAGAGTCGGCGGGCGTAATGATAGGAAAAATTGTTGCCCGGGCGGGGAAAATCCACCCATTCCGGATGACCGAATTCGTTGCCCATGAAATTCAGATAGGCCTCGCCGCCCAGGCTCAAGGTGAGCAGGCGGATCATTTTGTGCAGCGCCAGTCCGCGATCGATGATCAGGCTTGGCGTGGACTTGCTCATGTGCGTGTACATTTCCTTGTCCATCAACCAGAACGCGATGGTTTTATCGCCCACCAGGGCCTGATCATGGCTTTCCGCATAGCCGATGTGTTTTTCCTGGCGGCGGCGGTTCATCAGCGTGTGATACAACCCTCCGAGATTCCACTGTTCATCGCGCTGTTCTTTGAGCAGTTTGATCCAGTAATCGGGGATGCCCATCGCCAGGCGATAATCAAATCCCAGACCGCCTTGCGCCACCGGTCGCGCCATGCCCGGCATCCCGGAAACGTCTTCCGCGATGGTGATGGTTTCGGGGCGCAGCGAATGCACAAGCTGGTTGGCCAGTTGCAGATACGCCAGGGCGTCGGCATCCACGTTCGATCCGAAGTAAGAGTCGTAACTGGTAAATCCGGCGCCCAACCCGTGGTCGAGATACAACATGCTCGTTACGCCGTCGAAGCGAAAGCCGTCGAACTGGAATTCCTCCAGCCAATAGCGAAGGTTGCTTAACAGAAATCGCCGCACCTCGAACACGCGGTAATCAAAACAGAGCGAATCCCACGCCACGTGCCGGCCGCGCGCCCCGGTGTGGAAATACTGGTAGTCCGTGCCGTCAAAGAGATTCAGACCCTCGTTGAGGTTTTGGATGGCGTGGCTGTGCACCACGTCCAGCAATACCGCGATGCCCATGGCGTGGGCGGTGTCGATAAGCTCCTTCAGCTCTTCGGGCGTGCCGAACCGTGAGCTTACCGCATAGAAGTTGCTCACGTGGTAACCGAACGAACCGTAGTAGGGATGTTCCATGATCGCCATGAGCTGAATGGCGTTGTAGTGTTGCTCGCCAATGCGCGGCAGAAGGCGCGCGGTAAATTCGGCGAATGTTCCCACGCGCGGCTCTTCCTGCGCCATGCCGATATGGGTTTCGTAAATGCGCAGGCCGCCGCGCCGCGTTTGTGGCGCGGGCCGCGGATGTTGGAACTTGAATGGGTTCGGCGGCTGCCAGTAAAGCCCCAGGTAATCAGAGGTATTCGGATCCTGAATCACCCGGCGGATATAGGCGGGAATTCTATCCATCGCCCCCCGCGCCGATACGACGCGAACCTTCACCTGACTCGCGTGAACCAGCCGGTGGGCATATTGGTTGTCGGGAAGGAAGATGCTCCATACGCCGAAGGAATCTTTTTCCAGCGGATGGGACCGGCGATTCCATTCGTTGAAATCGCCGGTCAGATACAGCCCTTGGGCGCCCGGCGCCCATTCCCGGTACCACACACCCGCTTTTCCATTGTGCCGGCCGCGGTTAAGTCCGAAATAATGGTGTCCCTGACTGACCGGACCAAGCAGGCCGCCGGCTTTTTCAATAAGCTCCAGCATCTGCTGATAATGGGCGTAACGCTTCCGCAATTGATCGGCGTAAGGGCCTAGCCAGGGATCCCCGGCAATAAGCCCGGTTCCGTCCGGGTGTTCCTTGTGTGTCTCGTGGCCGGTCATTTTCAGGACTAAAAGATTCCTCCGCTGCCGCAATAGCCGGTATCTTAGCATATACCGCCCTGTCTGCCGCGGCACAGAAAGGCCGCGGCAAGGCTTAAGATATTCCTGCCTGCCGTGGCAGGCCGGCAGGCAGGCGTGATTCTCAATCCTATAAGTGCGTGTGGTATACGTCTTCACGCCGCAGCGAGTGGCGAAATTGTCCGTTTCCGGCGAAGATGGCCGACCGTATCGGACTTAATTTTTCAGTATCGGCGAAGGAGACCCG
>JAKCCC010000565.1 GCA_021838985.1 Planctomycetota bacterium | reverse complement strand
CAGGCTGAAGATCCGCCCCGGTGGACACAGCCCGAAGTGCCATGGCTGGCCCGCTGGTTCGACAGCACGTCGCCGTGTGTCCACCGTAGCGGATCCTCGACCTACTGCTGATTCATGCCGCGTTCCTACTCAGGTTCAAGGCGCCAGATGCCACCGACCCGATGCTAGATGCCACGGGCTCAACGCTATGCCCCCGCTGGCCGCCGCTAAAACCTGAAACCTTGAAAGGGCTGCTCTTGCCTGTCAAAATTCTGTGTCTGGGCGATATTATCGGCAAACCAGGCCGACAGGTGCTGGCGGATCTCCTGCCGGGGCTGATCGAGCGCGAGCGGATTGATCTGGTGATCGCTAATGCGGAAAACGCCGCCGGTGGTTCTGGCCTGACGCCCGCTATTTTTCAAAAACTTTTGGCCTGCGGCGTCGATGTGTGCACCCTGGGGGATCACACCTACCGCAAACGGGAGATCATGCCGCTGCTGGAATCGTCCCCGCAGCTGATCCGTCCGGGGAATTATCCGCCCCCCGCTGTGGGCAAGGGCTGTACGGTGGTGAAGAGCCGAGCCGGGTTGGAGGTCGCGGTGCTGCAGGTGATGGGCCGCCTGTACATGAAGCCGCTGGATGATCCGTTTTATGCGGTCGATCGAATGCTGGAAGCGCTGCCGGCGGGCGTGCGACTGCGCATCGTTGATTTCCATGCGGAGGCCAGCAGCGAAAAAATCGCGATGGGCTGGCATTTGGATGGCCGGGCCTCGGTCGTCTTCGGTACGCATACCCACACGCCCACCGCGGACGCCCGCGTGCTGCCCGGCGGCACGGCGTTCGTTTCCGATGCCGGTATGACCGGCCCCTATGACAGCATCCTGGGCCGGAAAAAAGATCGCGTGCTTAAGCATTTGCTCACCGGCATGCCCTGCTTTTTTGAAATCGCCACCGGCGATCCGCGCCTCTGCGGCGTGCTGGCCAGCGTGGATGAAAACTCCGGCCGCGCCTTGTCCATCGTCCGCTGCGATCGGGCGGGCGCGGCCACCGCGGCCGCCTATGATGCCGATGATGGCAAAGGCGGCGGCGGCGGTGGTGAACTATAGACTTTTGCGGATGAAATACGTGTTATGACCCCGCCGCTTAACCCCAATTCTCCCGCGTTTTTCCGCGCCGCTTTGGCCCTCGATCCGTTTGGCGATGATTTACGGGCCGCCATGGATCTGGCCGCGGGCGCGGGTTTCTCCGGCGTGGCGGTGGGCGCCCGCCATCGAACCCTGGCGCCGGCCAACCTCGGCCCAACGGGGCGGCGGCATTTGCGGCGCACGCTGGCGTCGCGCGGCCTGCAACTTACGTGTTTGCGCAGCGGTGCCCGCGCGGGAGGAATTTTTGATCCCGCCATGGTAGACCGGTGCGTCACCGAGGCGTTGGCGGCCATCCAGCTGGCCGGGGATTTAAAAGCACCGACGGTGTCGGTTTATCTGGGCGATCCAGGCCCTGGGGCGCCACCCCCGGAGACCTGGCGCAGGGCCGTGGACGCCCTGGCCGAGCAGGCGGATCGCGTGGGAATCCAGTTGGCGCTAAGTAGCAGCGCCGTGGCGCCTTTGGCCCGGATTCTCGCGGTCATAAACGCACCATGGGTCCAGGCGAATCTGGACACGTTGCGCCTGCTCGGCGCCGGCGACAATCTGGAATCCGCGCTGCAAACGCTCGCCGGCCGGATTGGTCTGTGGACCTGTGCCGATGCGGTCCGCAGCGGTAATGCGCTGCGCCCGGTGGAACTCGGTTCCGGCCAGGTACAGCCGGAAAAAATACTGTCCGCCTTGCGTGAAATCGATTTCCACGGCCCCATCGTCGCGGACGTGCGCGACCTGCCCAACCCCGCCGCCGCCGCGACTTGCGCCGCCACCTTCCTGCGTACCGAGCTATCTCGCTATACCACAGGCACGTAAGATTCAAACCATACGCGGCCGGAGCCAGCGGACCGCCCCTTGGAGAGCGGCCTTCGAGGCCGCCCTCAGGCCGGTCGTCACAGTTTACCCGCTGCCGCGGGGCGACTCGCCCGCGGCGAGCCGGTGCATGGCGGCAGCCGGGGTACCCGAAAGCTATGTGGTGACAAAGCACTGGGCCCGCCCAGGGGCCATGATCAGCCATGCCAAGCCCGGCCGCCCGGAAGTCGAGCCGGAGGCATCGGGGTCATGGGCCACTCATGGGGTGCGCCTACCGCGATTTTTACTGCAGTGCTGGAAGCTCGACTTTTGCCGATTTCGGAGGAACCAGAAAGCGTGATTTCACAGGCCTTTTAAGATGGCGTGGAGTTTTTGCATAGCGGTACAAAACGCGGGGTGTGTAAAAACTCGCCCCGCCATCGCGCTTTCCGAATGATTCGACCGTTTACGCGCCTAAAAAATGGCAAAAGTTGAGCTTAATGGTGGGTGGAGTCAGGGGCAAGATGGCCCGGATGGCCAACGCCGTTTCCCGGGGCGGCTGGGGCACGGGCCGGGCTGGCTCATACTTGGCAAGGTTGTCAAATTGTTGGGTCAAGATAGTCAAGTTCGTTGGGTTCGTAACCACT
>JAKCCC010000564.1 GCA_021838985.1 Planctomycetota bacterium | reverse complement strand
CTTCGTCCGTGTAACCGGTTCGGGTCCGCTTCGGGCGGCGCACGAACTGGCTGACCGCGTGAAAACGCCCGAGATCCGCAGCGGCGTCACCCCCGATCAATTTTTCGTTATTGGGGAAGGAGCCGCGAGGGCCGGCCCTATGTCCGGCGCGTGTTTTATCGTCAGGAATCTGTGGAAATCCGCGTAATGGGTGGAGGTTTGGGTCAGGGTCCGCAGGCCGTTGAAGCGTATTATCCATCCCGCCGCGCACGGCTTGAACAATATTCTCCCGGTCGAAGACGCCGACCAGGGCGTCAATATCGGGGGCCTCGGCCAGGAGGCGGCTGGGATCGCGTTGCACCAGACACCCCGCTACGACCACGCGCTGGCATCGCCCGCGGCGTCGGGCCTGCTCCTTGTTGTGCAGCGCCTGGGCAATGACCGCCAGCGCTTCGCGCCGGCTTGCCGCCAAGAACCCGCAGGTGTTAATGACGATGGCGTCCGCCCCGGCGTGGTCATCTGTGACGGCCAGGCCCGCTGCGGTCAGCAGGCCGAGCATCCGTTCGCTGTCGACCAGGTTTTTGGGGCAGCCCAGCGACACCAACGCCACTGTGGCGGGGCCGGCGCCGGTGGGAAGCGTAGGTGGCGTCAGGTTCGTCATGAAAAAACCATCCTAGCAAAACCCATGCGGTAACGCCACAGGCTCGAGCCTCGGGCTGAAGCACGGGTGTGGCCATATTCTTGGCCCATGCCGGCCATCAGCGATAGCGCCAAATGCGAAACGTCCTAGCGGCGGCATTTATGCCGTCCGTCGGCACGCCCTTGCCACAAGACCTGGCCACACCCTGGGGCATCGGCCCCGGTCGCCAAGGGCGAGTCGCCTTCTTCGGCGACCGGGCAAACCTCGGCTCCTGCGGTTATATTATTGATCTTCGCTGGCGCAATGGAATGAGGCGATTATGAGCGAGCCCCAAGCCTGGTCGCCCCCTGGCGACCCCCGCCGGGCGCTGATCACCGGCATCACCGGTCAGGATGGGTCCTATTTAACCGAGTTTCTGCTGGCCAAGGGCTATGAAGTCCATGGCGTGATCCGGCGCTCCAGCGGTTTCAACACCGAACGGATCAATCATCTTTACCGGGATCCCCACGACCCCGCCTGCCGCCTGCGCCTGCACTATGGTGATCTGACGGATGCCTCCTGTCTGCGGGATATTCTGACGCGAACCCGGCCGCAGGAGGTCTACAACTTGGGCGCGCAGTCCCATGTGCGCGTGAGTTTTGAGCAGCCCGTTTACACCGTGCACGCCAACGCGCTGGGCACGCTGATGCTGCTCGAAGCGATCCGCGATGTGGCGCTGCCCATTCGCTTCTACCAGGCCTCCTCCAGCGAAATGTACGGCCAGGTGGCCGAGACGCCGCAGCGGGAGACCACGCCGTTCCATCCCCGCAGCCCCTACGCCTGCGCCAAGGTGTATGCCTACTGGCAGGTGGTCAATTACCGCGAAGCCTATCGGCTTTTCGCCTGCAACGGCATTCTGTTTAATCATGAATCACCCCGGCGCGGCGAAACTTTTTTGACGCGCAAAGTCACCCGCGCCGCCACGCGGATCAAGCTGGGCCTGCAGAAGGAACTTTATCTGGGTAATCTCGACGCCCGGCGCGACTGGGGCTTCGCCGGGGATTATGTTGAAGCCATGTGGCTGATGTTGCAGCGGAATCAGCCGGAAGACTACGTCATTGCCACCGGCGCGACCCATTCCGTGCGCGAATGGGTGGAACTGTGTTTCAGCCTGCTGGATCTGGACTGGCGGGACTATGTCCGCGTGGATGCGCGCTACCTGCGCCCGGCCGAAGTGGATATCCTGCTTGGCGATGCCGGCAAGGCCGCCCGCGATCTCGGCTGGAAGCCGCGGGTGAATTTAAAACAACTGGCCCAGATGATGGTCACCCATGACCTGGAATTAGCCCGGCAGGAAAAATTGCTGCTGGATCACCGTCCCGGGCCCGCCTCGGGATAGCCGCGGGTCAGGAATGTCGAGTTGCCAATGCGCTGTTTAATTACCGGCGGAGATGGATTTCTCGGACGATTTGTCCGGCAGGAACTGGCGGCACAGGGCGTTGCGGAGGGCGACCTGCTCATGACCCGCCACGCCGATTGCGATCTGACCCGCCAGGACCAGGTCGAACGCCTGATGCGGCGACTGCGCCCCGAGGTGGTGATTCATCTGGCCGCTCGGGTCGGTGGAATTGGCGCTAATCGGGCCAACCCCGGTCTGTATTTTTACGCCAACCTGGCCATGGGATTGAATTTGATGGAAGCGGCCCGCCTCGTGCCGGTGCGCAAGTTCGTTCAGGTGGGCACAATCTGTGCGTATCCTAAATTCACGCCGGTTCCTTTCCGCGAGGAGCAGCTCTGGAACGGCTATCCGGAAGAAACCAACGCCCCTTATGGCATCGCCAAAAAGGCGCTGCTCGTGATGTGCCAGGCCTATCGGCGGCAGTACGGCTTAAACGCGATCTACCTGTTACCGGTGAATTTGTATGGTCCGGGCGATCACTTTGACCTGCAGGATTCCCACGTGATTCCG
>JAKCCC010000563.1 GCA_021838985.1 Planctomycetota bacterium | reverse complement strand
AAAGCGGCGGGACGCCGCTGCTACTTTGACGAACGATACGTCTCAATAAGAGCCGTGTGTAGTACAGTGCCCAGGTTCGTGAATATGCCGCGTTGGCCAGAGGTTTGCCGTTCCTCTAAAATGGTGCTGGAACGCATGCTCAAGATAGGCACGGCCAGGCCGGGTTCGCAGCGGCCATCGGGGCATGGCCGGCTACGGAACACCCGGATCAGGCATGGATCCAGTGCGAATCGCGTGTCCAGTTCGCACCCGGCGGCCGCCGTAGCCGGCGATGTCCCGATCGCCGGTGCGAACCACTCATGCGCCGACATAGTCCCCGGAGGCCGGGCGCCCGGCTTGCGCCTTCCCCGCCTCGTCCCAGGCACGCCGGATTTGGTCCAGTCGCACGCCGTCCTTTCGCAACCCGACATCGCCCGCGAATTGGGCCGGCCGCCACCACGTCGCCAGCGCCAGCGTGGCGTTGCATGGTCAGCGACCCCAGTGGAGAATAGACTTTGTGCCGACGGATTTGTGTATCGCGGCCAAGCGAATTCTGGTCATCATGCCCAACTGGCTGGGCGACGCGGTGATGGCCACGCCTTTTTTGCGCGCCCTGCGCGACCGGTACCCACAGGCGCACATC
Organism: Planctomycetota bacterium; assembly: GCA_021838985.1. GTDB lineage: Bacteria > Planctomycetota > Phycisphaerae > WQYP01 > WQYP01 > JAKCCC01. The sequence goes on along the minus strand of JAKCCC010000563.1, from coordinate 1,947 downwards.
GCAGCGCTGGCCTCGGACCGCGCCGCCGCGGTGCTCCACGGGCTGCCGTTTATTGACAGCCCTCTGCGCTATTCCAGCGCCACGCCGGGCGTCCGGAAGGGCCGCTGTGGCCTTGCGCCACGGCTCGCGGCGGAACGTTACGATCTGGCCATCCTGTTGCCCAACAGCTTTCGCAGCGCTTATCTCGCGTGGCGGGCGGGTATCCCGCGGCGTCTGGGCTATCGGCGCGACTACCGCGGGATGCTGTTGAGCGATCGCCTAAGCCCGCTGAAACGGTGCGACGAAGATATCGACTGGCAGTTGATCCGCAGCGTGGTGCGGACGCTGATCGGAGCCGGCGCGGCGATTGAATCCGTGGTTCCGGAATCGCTTTCCGCCGCCGGGCGACGTTCCTGGCGTCTTTTGGCGGCGGACGGAGCGGTGGATCGGCGCCTTTCCATCGCCGCATGGCGGCGGCGGCTGGCGCGCCGGGGCAATTATCAGCCCGTCTCGGCGATCGATTATTATTTAGCTTTGGCCGGCTATCTGGGCGCGTCGCGCCTCGACGATCGGCGGATGGAGCTTGGCATCACCAATGCTGAGCGGGCCGAGGCGCTGGAAGCGCTGCGGGAATTGCAGCTGGCGGATTCCACCGCACCAGGATTCTTGCTGTTATTTCCCGGGGCCAGCTTCGGGACTTCCAAATGCTGGATGCCGGAGCGTTTTGCGGAAGTTGCCGCCGCGGTCAGTGATCCGGGGGGCGATTTCGCGGCGCCGGTATTGCTCGCCGGAGCGCCGGCGGAAAAGCCCCTCGTGGACGCGGTGCTTCTGGCGCTGCGCCAGTGGCCACAGGCCGCGGTGGAACGGGTGCATCCCCTGGCTGCGGTACGGGGGGGACGCGGGTTAAGTTTAGGGGCGCTCAAGGAAATGGTGCGCCGGGCCAGCCTGGTGCTCTGTCACGATACCGGCCCGCGACATTTCGCCGCCGCCCTGGGCACGCCACTGGTGACGTTGTTCGGACCCACCGACCCGCGCTGGGCGAACACCTATTACGCCCGGGAGCGCCAGTTGCAGATCCCCGTGGCCTGTGGCCCCTGCCAGCTGAAGCGTTGCCCGATTGACCATCGTTGTATGCGTGGGCTGACGGCGCCCATGGTGCTGGCGGCGGTGCGCGAACTTTGGCGAAAAAGCGCCCCATGAAAATTGCTTTGGTCATTGAACATTTCGACGCAGCGCGCGGGGGCGCCGAACAATACGCGGTATGGCTGGCGGGCCAACTGGCGCAGGCCGGCCACGAGGTGCACGTGCTTTGCCACGATCGCGGGCGATTTTTTGCAAAATATTCCGAAGCGAAACGTCGCGCGTCCCATGAGGTTGAACACGCCGCCGAACCGTACACGCCTCCACCGGAAACCCATCCGGGGTTGACCGCGGTGCACGTCCATCGCTTTCCAACCATGAAGCTTAGCACCGCGCTGGGCTTTTGTCATTTCGGCCAGGCCGCGCGGCGCTGGTGCGCGGCGCACCGGCCGGATGTGGCGCACTCCATGACCGTCGCCTGGCCGGGAGATTTATATCATCCTCACGCCGGCCTGTACGCCCGTCTGCAGCGTCAGGCGGTGGCCAGCCGGGAAACCGCCGCGGCGGCGCGGTGGAAGCGCTGGATGTTGCGCCTTTCCCGCAAACAGCGGGCGCTACTGGACTTGGAACGACGTGCGACCGGCCCCAGCGGGCCATGGAAAATTCTGTGTGTCAGCCCGCTGCTGCAGCGCGACTTTCAGGAAGTTTACGCAGCGCCGCCGCAACGCCTGATACTGCTGGAAAATCCGCGTATGACGCCGCTTCCCATCGGGGGGCAGATACTTCAGGCGCGGCGCTGGTTTCGACGAATGTACCGCCTGGACGACGCCGCCCGGGTGGCGCTATTCGCCGGCCACGATTTCCGCCGCAAAGGCCTGGCTTGGGCGA
>JAKCCC010000562.1 GCA_021838985.1 Planctomycetota bacterium | reverse complement strand
CGCTGCCAGATGCGGCGGAAAACGACGGCAAGTATAAATTCAATCCGCACCGACGGCGAGGCGCCGCGGTGGGCGCCATACTACGGCAAGGTTGTAGCCGGTATCTTTTGGCAAACCCCAGCCATCGGCCATAGCGCCAAATGTCTCAGCGGCGGCTTATGCTGCCTGTCGAAAGGCCCTGCCCCCAAATCCAGCCGGCACTGCCTGGAAAAATCTTTCCAAAAAGTTCTTGCATTGACCCCGGCGAAATGATAACTTACTCCTGTGGTACCGATTCGTGTTGCAAGGAGGCCAGATATGGCACATCGGCGCACTTCCGGATCGAAGGTCCGATCCCACAAAATCGGTTTTAACAACGGGAGTTTTCACCACCGCAAGCAGGCACGCCTCGAAGCCCGTCGCCTGCTGCAAAATCTGCCGCGCCTGCTCGATTTGGCATAAATCACTGGCGTGCCAAAATAGCCGTAGCCCCCCAATCGGGGGTGGCGACAAAACCGCCGTGCGGAATCATAGGCCCACGGCCGCCGATGGGACTGCCGCGCCATTTGGGGCAGCCCCCAGTCGCGAATGGGCTTCTCCGTCCGCACCGCGTTTATGCGCAAAGCACATCCTTATCGCTGGCCAGGTTGCAACGCGGGCTGAAAGCGCATCGCGCCGTCGGTATAATCCCGGCTGATGATATCGAGTGAGGTTCGCGATGCGCGAAGATACCCCGTTGGACCTGCTGGCTTCCCTGGGCCACAGCTCGCCGGAAACCGAGTTCTACAGCCCCTATCCCCAAGGTTATGAAAAAGGCCGCTGCAAGTACGTCGTGGTCCTCGGAACCGTCATGAGCGGATTGGGCAAAGGCATTTTCAGCTCTTCCCTGGCGAAAATTCTCAAGGACAAAGCCCTGCGCGTAGCGCCGATCAAAATGGAAGGGTACCTGAACATCGATGCCGGAACGCTGAATCCCTTTCGCCACGGCGAGGTGTTCGTGCTGGACGACGGCCTGGAAACAGACATGGACTTGGGCACCTACGAGCGCATGTTGGATGAAAACCTCTCCCGGCATAATTTTGTCACCAGCGGGCAAATCTTCACGCGCATTCTGGAGCACGAGCGGCATGGCCATTACCTGGGCCGCGACGTGCAGATGATCCCCCACGTCACCGGGGAGGTTAAATACACGCTGCGCGCCTTGGCCCTGGAAACGCGGGCGGATCTGGTGTTTGTGGAGGTGGGCGGCACCGTCGGAGATTACGAGAACGGCTATTTCATCGAAGCGATCCGCGAATTGGCGTACGAAGAGGGCGAGCATTCCGTGGGCGTAGTGGCGCTGACGTACATCGTCGAACCGCAGGCCCTGGGTGAGCAGAAATCCAAAGCCGCTCAGCTGGGCATGCGGCAGTTGATGCAAACCGGCCTGCATCCGCACATCATCGCGTGCCGCTGCGCCGCGCCGGTGACGGACAAGGTGCGGCAGAAAATATCGATGTTCAGCAACGTACCCCTGCGGCGTGTTTTTTCGATGCATGATCTGCCCAGCATCTATCTGGTTCCGGAAATGCTCCGGGAAGCCGGGCTGGACCGTGAAGTGCTCACGCTGCTGCATTTGCATGAGCGCGTCAACCAGCGGGCCGAGGACGCGGCGCGCGCCCGCTGGACCCGGTTCGTGGGCCAGTTGCTGGCGGAAAAGGAAAAAACCGTCATCATCGGCGTGACGGGCAAGTATGCTTCCCTGCGCGACGCCTACGCCAGCATCGATAAAGCCCTGGAACACGCCGCCGCCGCCGCCCAGTGCCGCCTGCAGGTGCAGTGGATCGACACCACCGAAATCACTCCCCGCAATGTCGCGGAAATGCTCAAAGGGTGCCATGGTATTATCGTGCCTGGCGGATTCGGGTCGCGCGGAGCGGAAGGGAAAATTCAGTGCATCCGTTATGCCCGCGAAAACCATGTGCCGTATCTGGGCATTTGCCTGGGCTTTCAGATGGCGGTGGTGGAATACGCCCGCCACGTCTGCGGCTTGGATGGCGCCAACACCACGGAAATTGATCCGCACTGCCAGCATCCGGTGATCGACATTCTGCCGGAGCAGAAGAAGATCGAAGGTTTAGGCGGCAATATGCGTTTGGGCGGCAAGGATGTGATTCTAAAATCCGGCACGGGTATTTCCCACCTCTACGGAGACGCCACCACGGTGCGCCTGCGTTTTCGCCACCGCTACGAAGTGGAACCACGTTATATCGAGACCCTGGAGCGTCACGGCCTGGTATTCGGCGGCCACGCGCCCAACCAGCCCATCATGCAGATGCTGGAATTACCCGCCACGGTTCACCCTTACTTTTTCGCCACGCAGGCCCACCCGTGCCTGACCAGCCGGCCCCTGGCGCCGGATCCGATGTTCCTGGGCCTGGTGCAGGCGGCTCTGCGCCGGGCTTATCCGCAGCAGGCCTTTGCAAGCCTGGTGGGGTGACACTTTTTCGGGGAGTCGGGACGGTAATGGAAGCAGGCGTCCCAATCGCAGCGCGTCGCGGTCGCGACGACGGGACTGTTAACCAATACCCCCCTGCCTTTATCCCGATAGCGGT
>JAKCCC010000561.1 GCA_021838985.1 Planctomycetota bacterium | reverse complement strand
CAAGACCGGTTCGTTTGAGGCCTTCGCCGCGGGCAGCGGCATCGGACGCATTGCGGTCTGGAAATACCCATCCCGGCGCTGGACGGAGGATTCCAGCGCACCGGAACCGACCGGGCGCCAGGTCGCGCAATGCGCGGAACAGGGCGACGCCGAAGCCCGCGACGTGTTACGGATCAATGCCCAAGCGGTCGGACACGGGGCGGCGGTGCTGGCGGATGTGTTTTTTCCCGAGGTAATCTTGCTCGGAAGCCTGGCCCGCTATTTGGATAAGAATTGGCTGCGCCAGGTGCGCCAGGCCTTTGCGGAGGAAGCGCTGCCCGACGCCGTTAAGCTCTGTCGATTGAGGCCGGCGGGCCTGGGCGCGCGGCTGGGGGATCTGTCGTCGCTCGCCGCGGCGTTGCAGCCGGCGGCGGGCGGAATGGCGGCCGCCTGAGGCGGAGACGCAAATATTTTCTATAACGCTAAGGCGGCGTGGGCCGGTACAGGCGGCTGGCGAGAACGCCCGCCCACATGGCCAGCGCCAAGGGAGAAAATGACAGCAGCCAGATGGTCACCAGGGATTTCGATTCGGGCGGTATGATCCCCAAGGCCAGAAGCAGGCATTTGAGCGCCAGAATCGGCGCCAGCACCGCGGTGGCGATCCGATACGCCACCCGCAACGGCATGCCCAGCCGCGTATTCAAGATCATCACCAGCGGACCGCCCAGCACCACCATCAGCGCGGCCCAGATCGCCTGTTGCAGCGCGTTGATCGCACCGCCCAGAATGGCGAAGGCGCCCAACGTTGGCACGGTCATATAACGCACCAGGTTCCCAAGGCTGGTCGAGTCGATGCGCACGGCGGGCACCTCCGCGGGCCGCAATGGACCCGAAGGAATTTTGGCGCCGTTGGCCTGCGCCAGCACGGCCTGGATGGTCAGCAACGGAACCGCCAGCGGGTTCTTCACAAAAGGCAACGTCGCCGACCCGGTCAGGATCAGATCATGTTTCGTCAGCACCACCATTTGCGGCTGGCCGGTATCTCGAGCCACGGTCTGAACCGTCGGTCGCACCACCAATTCCCGGCCCCGACTGGTCAACTTCAACAACTGGCGCCCTTGGGCGGGCAGCACGGTCAGAGTTCCCCGCTGCAACTGCATGGGCTGGTATAACTGGTCGTAGGACTTCGCAAAAGCGCCGCACTGCCGCAGAAGCTGCTGGCCCGTCGTGACGGCCACTACCACCGAGGTCACGATCAGAAGCCAGAACACCGGCCAAAATGTTGCCGCATACCGATACCGCGCCGCTTCGGCCCATTGTTCCGGAAATAACATCAGGCGAACGGTTCGACGCCAGAACGCCGGCGGGCGCGGCTCGACGGGAACCGGCGCGGTCCCCTGGCCCGGCGGCGGGGGAGCCTCATCTCCGTGGGAAGGAGGATTAGCGCTGGGCGGCATGGGAAACCCGCAGTTTGGTTCCGGCGACTCTCCGGGATGATTTCACGGGCGCGATCATCGCCACGGCCCGCTTACTCGCTCGCCCGACCAAGATATTCGCCGCTGCGCGTATCCACGCGCACGACGGCGCCTTTGTTGATGAAATCCGGCACATTGATGACCAACCCCGTTTCCAGCGTCGCATCTTTCCCCACGTTGCTGATGGTGGCGCCTTTGATGCTGGGCGGACAATCGGTTACTTCCAGCTCCACGGTATTGGGCAACTCCACCGAAAATGGTTTGCCTTGGTACATCGTGATCTGGACCTGGGTGTTCGGCTTAAGATATTTGACCGCTTCGCCGACGATGTCCCCGGATAGTTCCAACTGTTCATAATCACTTAAATCCATGAAGCAATGGGTTGACCCGGTGGAATACAGATACTCCATCGGTTTCTGCTCCAGGAAGGCCGGTTCGAGCATATCATCCACGCGGAAGCGCTGTTCGATAATGCTGCCGGTCTGGGTGTCTTTGAGCTTTACCTGCATGAACGACCGCCAATTGCCTTTGGAAACTTTGGCGAAATCGTGCACCACATAGAGCTTGTTATTATATTGCACCGCGGTGCCGCGGCGCAGATCAATCGCTTTAATCGCCATATCGCTTTCCGTTCGTCCCCGTTTTTCCGCTGGTCAACTTTTTTTGCTTAGCTTGACCTTTTTCCTTTCATATCCACTGCCCTCATGGGGATTCGAACCCCAGTTACAGGCTTGAAAAGCCCGTGTCCTAGGCCTCTAGACGATGAGGGCCGGCCGGCTCTTCCCGCCCTACGCGAAACTATTGATTATACAGTCTGCGTTAATTTCGGCAAATCCAAGCGCGCTGCACCCTGGATCACAATCTCCGCGTTCCTTCGGGCCGCGCAAAGATTTTGGCCCGCGAGGAATCCTCGGTTTCCGGCGGAGGATCCACCCCCGGTCCGCGATCCGCGCTGGGCCTGGGCTGGCCTCTGCCGTCCGCCAGTTCAGCGTGATGATGCCTGGCGTCCAGTCGGCGACCCCGGTGCCGCGGTCGGATGGCGACGATGCCAATACGCCTCAATTTCCTCCAGGGTGCGCCCCTTGGTTTCCGGCAGAACGAACGCCGCGAACAGACACGTCAGG
>JAKCCC010000560.1 GCA_021838985.1 Planctomycetota bacterium | reverse complement strand
GCGGTCGCCGGGCGGCGCACCATCCGCTATTGGCGTGACAAGCAGAAGCATGAGATCGATTTCATCTGGGCGTCGCGCGGGTGATCCGGTGGCGATCGAATGCCAGTGGTCCGCGGCTGATTTTGAGCCGGATAATTTGGGTGTCTTCCGACGTGTGCATCCGAACGGCGTGAAGGTGGTGGTCAGCCATGATGTGCACCGCCCCGGCCGGCGGACTTGGGGCGGGTTGGTTGTGCATTTTGAAAATCCGCGCGGCTTGGCGCAGCGCATAGAAGCCTGGCGGGGTAATAGAGGGGGCATTGCGAAGTAAAAAGGTAGAATATTTTGACTTTTTTTCCTCTGTGGCGCGCCCGTAAGATTGACTTTAGCCGATCAGATGCATGGCGGCAGCACAGGCGATGATGAAGGCGCCCAGGGTCACGCCGACCGTGAGCCAGGTTTTATTTTCCTGGCGGAATTTTTCAAAGGCTGGAGCGCGACCGGCCAGGACGGAAAGCAAGAAGAAAAACACCAGGGCGGCGAGCATTTTTAGCGTAAAGAACAGGCGATAAATGGCGGGCTGGGCGCTGAAGTCCACGACGGCCAGCAGCCAATACACGCCGGAGCCGATTTGGGTGAGAATAACCAGGCCGAGAACCATCCGCCAAGGTTTGTTGATCCGGTCCCATAACGCCTGACGGGTTTCGGCGTCCAGTTTGGCCGCGGCGGGCAGCAGAAAGAAACGCATAAATACCACGGCCCCGATCAGAATGATCGCCGAGCCAATGTGCATCCAGCGCATCAGCAGAGTTAGCCAGAACAGAGGGTTGTTGGCGGGCGTCACCGATAGAACCTTTCCGGTTCAAGCACATGGGCCGCGGCCAATTCGACGTAGTGGCGATTATTGGCCCGCATCTGCTCCAACTCGGCGGGGCGAACCGCCCGCACCACCTTGCCGGGGACGCCCATCACCACCTGGCCGTCGGGGACCTGGGTCCCGGGTGAAACCACCGCCCCGGCGGCCACAATGCAGTCAGCCCCGATGACCGCGCCGCCGAGCACGACGGCCTTGATTCCAATCAATGTTCCAGCCCCAACCGACCAGCAGTGCACCACCGCCCCATGGCCGATGGTCACCTTATCGCCGATAACCAGCGGCTCGCCGAGATCGCAGTGTAATGCCGCGGCTTCCTGCACATTCACCGCTTTGCCGAGTGTTATCGGCGCCACATCACCGCGGATAACGGCGCCGAACCAGATGCCGCAGTCCGCCCCGATGGTGACATCGCCGCAGATGATGGCATTCGTAGCCTGCCAATGCTCCCGCACGCGCTGCATCCGGCCATTACTGATGAAATTGCTCATACGGGCATGTTAGAGCGCGTGGCGGGGATCGGCAACCGGCCGGTTTCGATTTTTATGTGCCGATTCTTCGGATTTATCGGTCCAACGGTGGTTACACAAGATTATTGGATCTGGCGTGAAAATCGCTGGCACGCATCGGGATCCCGGGACGGCGTTATGCTCTGCCCCAACTTGGCGGCCGGGTAGTCAGTCTTCAGTTTTCGGAGCGGAATGAGCCACGTTCGGCTTGGGAACGCCAGCCAACAGCCATCCGGTATCATTCGAATATGCCGATGGCAACGGCTGTGCTTCTGGATGATCGGCCGCTGGAGATAACGGCCGATGGTTTTCCAGCGGCTCGGCTTGGTTTGGAACCATATTTCCTTCCAACCTTAGCATGTAACTACTTATTTAGAGATAGGTTATATAAAATTGCGCTCCGTGGTATTTGCGGCTGTGTTGAGGTGCGGTAGCGCCCTGCGGAAGGCAATGGGAAGTGGACTTTGCTCAAAGGCCATGTCGAATTATCGGTAAAAATACGGGAACTTGGGCCAAAGCTTCAATTAGGTGGATGAATTCTGCAGGATTTTGCTTCCATTTTGGCCGACGATGGGGTAAAATAATGAACTGACTGACGGTGCGAACCGTATGTTACGTTAATCGCACCGATCTGCGAAGGTGACTCGCCTCGGCGAGCCAGCCCGGAATGGTGTAGCCCCGCCACTGCCATGGACGGCGGAAAATCAGCATGCGGAACATCGGCGTGGTTGGCGGTTCAGAGGCGCCTGGGCGTCTCCCATCGCGGAAGTCGGTCCGTGATCCGGCGGCATTCGGGTGACGAAAGCGTGAAGGATTGGCTGCGGGCAATGCCCGCAAAAAAGGACCAGAGGAAACAACGTGAAGACCAGAAGGGAATCGGCGGGCGGCGTTCATCACAAGAAGCCGCGGAGCGCGGGGCTGTCGGTGTTAATCTATGACCGCATCCTGCATCCCGAGCTTTTTGTCGCCGATGCACGCAAAACCAAGTCGCTCGGAGAGTTTGATATCAACCTATGGCTGTTGGCGGGGGGCGGCCATATGGCGGCCATCTGCGGCCCGCAGATGATTTCTGAAGTGGCGTGCTTTCCCAACACCAACCTGCCGGAGCGTGGCTTGGTGGAGCGCCTGCCCTGTAAGGGCGATAAGCTGTTCGATCTTCCGCTGGGCGAGGATTATCACTACTACCTGGCGTTAAATGAAGAGCACATCTCCGAGG
>JAKCCC010000559.1 GCA_021838985.1 Planctomycetota bacterium | reverse complement strand
GCCCCGTCCCTGTCGCGGCGGTAACAACGGTTCGATCTGCCGCCACTGCGCATCCGTCAGTTCGTATCGTCGCATCCTTGCGAACTCCTGTGTTGCGAATGTCAGGTGCAAAAATGAGCATTATAACGATGATCCGTACTTACGGGACACGACCTAGGAGGTACGCGGGATTTTGCGTTCATAGCCCGGAGGTCACCGTGGGCGACTAAACTGCAGCGATGGGTGGTAACCGCTCCAGCCCCGAACCGGTTACAATAATGCCAACTGAATGGGGACCGGTACGCAACCTTGATCGCTTGCTCTTTCTTTGGCTGCACCCGTGAATATTCGAGCTTGGACGTGCTGTTTGAAGCGTGGCTGCAACCGGCGCCGGCCCTGGCCCAGCTGGGTGAACCTTCCGATGAGACCGTGCTCTGGAATGACCTGGTTCGCCGGGCGATTCAGCCGGTCTTACCCCCGGCCCGACAGCGCCGTCAGTGTGGCTTTATCCTTGCCACAACCAAGGGCGATATCGGCCGGCTCGAAACCTGGTTAAGCGCTGGGGATGCGAATGGCGACGGAGAGCGCCTCCGTGGCCGGCCACCCACTGCTCCTTCCGCCGCTTGCCAGGCGCCCACCGCTGGCCCGTCCATGGTCCCGCTGCTGTCCCAATCCGTCGGTACTCTGGCCGACCAGTTCAAGCTGGGCGGGCCGCGGTTTTGCGTCTCTACGGCGTGCGCATCCGGACTGGCTGGCCTGATTGAAGCGGCCATGATGGTACAAGCCGGTGAAGCGCCGCGTATGCTGGTCTGCGGCGCGGATATCGCCGGCGGCTTTGTCCGCGCTGGTTTTGCGGCGCTGAAGGCGATCAGCGCTACCGCTTGCCGCCCGTTCGATAAACATCGTGATGGATTGGCTCTTGGCTCCGCGGCCGCAGCCGGCCTCGTGGAACCCGCCCCAGTTATGCCGCGCCGTGGAACCAACCCCGCCATCGTTCTGGCAGGCTGGGCTGTGGCGACGGATGCCGTACACTTAACTGCCCCGGATCGGCAGGCTGGCGGGCTGATCCGCGCTATTCAAGGCGCCCTGGCCATGGCTGGAATTGAACCTGGCCAGGTGGACGCGGTGCTCCTCCATGGCACCGGCACGCCGTACAACGACGCCATGGAAGCCACCGCGATGCGCCGGCTGTTCACGCACCAACCGCCCTTGACCGCGGTGAAAGGATTGATTGGCCATACGCTGGGGGCCAGCGGCCTGATCGAAACCGCTCTCGCCGCCCGGATGCTGCAGCGTCAGCTCGTACCGCCCGTCACCGGCCTGCGGGAATCGCAGTTCCCGGACCTGCGCTGGGTGCAGGGTCGGCCCCTGCGCCGACCGCTGCGCCATGTCCTGAAGACCGCCAGCGGCTTCGGTGGCCTCAATGCCGCCGTCGTCCTCGCAGCGCTGCGCTGATCCCCGCCGGCTGGTTTCAGCCCCGACCGGTGTTTCGCTTGCACCGCTGCGGTTCCACTTCCCTTTGTTTTCACGTTCTACTTTTTACTTTTGCCTTTTGACTCGCCTGCCATCTGCGTCCTGTACCGTTGACCTTCAACCCGCGTTGTCCTCATGAATCGGCTGGGCTGGGAGGTATCTCCACCGCGGTGACTTGCCCGCCGCGACCTGTGGCATTTATTTCATAGCCCGGAGCTCGTCGTAGGCGACTAAAACTGCAGCGGCGGGTGGAGCCGCGCCGATCCCGACCACCCTCGGGACCCGTGCTTGGTTACGAAATATGCTGGCGAGCTTATCCCTGTCCCTGCGCCGAATTCATTACCGTTTCTCCGCGGAGCCGCTGAATTGTCGCGGTCCAATCCGGAGCGCGGAAAATTGCGGCCCCGGCCACCAGCACGTCAGCGCCGGCCCGGAGCGCGTCTGGCGCGGTCTGTAGACCGATGCCGCCGTCGATTTGAAGGCGCTGGTGCGAACTCAGGCGGCGGTGTAATTCCGTGACTTTCGACAGCGTTTCGGGCATGAAATGCTGACCTGTAAAACCCGGATGCACACTCATCACCAGCACCAGATCCGCCAGGGGCAGGATTGGCTCCAGCGCCGCGACGGGCGTGGGCGGATTGAGCGCGACGCCGGCGGTGGCGCCGCGGGCATGAATGCGCTGAATCAAATCGGAAGCGGAACACCGCGCCAGGCCCGGCGCTTCAATATGGAAGCTGATATGGCCGGCGCCGGCATCCAGGAACGCCTCGATGAAGTTCTGCGGATCCGTCACCATCAGGTGCACGTCTGGCATCAGGCGACAACTTCGGCGCAAAGCCTGCACCATATCCGGCCCCATGGTCAGATTGGGGACAAAGTGGCCGTCCATGATATCCACATGGATCAGATCCGCGCCCGCCTTTTCGACGTCGTTCACCTGCCGCCCAATCTGGCCAAAATCCGCCGCTAGAATGGACGGTGCGATTAAAGGCAAGTGCGGCGGATGCGGAAATACGCTGGCGTTGCTTTTCAAACCGTATCCAGAATATCCAGACATTCCAGGCCATGGCCTTCCATAAATTCCAGGCTCGCCCCGCCGCCCGTGGAGACGTGCGAGACTTTTTCCG
>JAKCCC010000558.1 GCA_021838985.1 Planctomycetota bacterium | reverse complement strand
CGAGCAGCGGCCATATGATGGATGGAAGCGGTGGGGATACCAATGGGGTTTATCGGCCAGAATCTCCACGCCCGTGTAACCGGCCGCGGCGATGGTTTTAAGCGCATAAGGCAGGCTATGGCGGGAAAAGGCATTGGTGGAAAAGGCCAGTTGCATCCCGATCCTCACGCCACTGTAAAAAGGCCGCGGGGATCATTATATCGCTTTCCGAGCAGCGGCCATATGATGGATGGTACGGGAAGTTCAGCGGATGAACCAACAGAAACGATTGGCGCCGGTGGCGATTACTGGCATCGGCATGCTCACCGCGCAGGGGCTGACGCGCCCGGAGACATGGGCGGGAATCAAAGCGGGCCGCGAAGTGCTAAGACCATGGGACGGAGCGCTTCCGCCGCCGCTGGCTGCCATTAAAGTGGCGCAATGCCCACCCCTGCCGCGGCCGGCGGACCTGCCGGCGCGGCTATGGAATTCGCTGGCCCGAACGCAACAACTGGCCTGTTTGTGCGCCGATGAAGCGCTGCAGTCGGCCGGCCTGCCGCGGCAACGCCCCGCGGGCGCCGCACCCATGGGATGCTTTCTGGCCACCAGCATCGCCGGGATGACGCAGATCGAACGGTACTATGAAGCCTACCGGCGCGGCGGCGCCGGCGGCAGCCCGGACGATTTACGACGCGTCCAGCCTTACGAAACACTGGCCTTGTTGGCCCGGCGGCACCGGTTGACCGGGCCGCGCTATTTGAATTTGACCACCTGCGTCGGATCGGCCATGGCCCTGGGCGCCGCCTGCGACGCCATCAACGCCGGGCGCAGTCCGCTGGCCCTGGCTGGGGGAACGGAAGCGCTTTGCCGCCTGATCCTAGCCGGCTTTCACAGTTTACGGCTTATCGCCGCCGATGGCTGCCGTCCCTTTGACCGCACGCACCCCGGTATTACGGTCGGCGAAGGCGCCGCGCTGCTGGTGCTGGAGGAGCCTTCGCACGCACGGCAGCGCGGAATTGAGCCGCTGGGGTTTATTCGCGGATATGCGGCCACGTGCGACGCCTATCACATCACCAAACCCGATCCGCAGGGCGCTGCCGCCAGCGCGGCGATTGAGCAGGCGCTCGCCAGCGCCGGGGTGACGCCGCAGACCATTGACTATATCCATGCGCACGGCACCGGCACGCGGGATAACGACACGATGGAAGCGGCGGTGCTGCAGCGGGTGTTCGGCCCAGCGCCGGCGGCGCCCCCCGTCAGTTCGACCAAGCGCCTGACCGGTCACACGTTTGCGGCGGCGGGGGCGATTGAAGCGGCGCTTTGCGTTCAGGCTTTAGCGGAAGGCGTGCTGATTCCCAACAGCGGCCTGCGCGAGGCGGATTCCGGCTGTCGGCTGCCACTGGTGCGGGAGACGGTGCGGCGCGACATCCAGATGGCGCTTTCCTGCAACTTCGCCTTCGGCGGCAACAACACGGCGCTGGTGCTGTCCAAGACGGCGGACTGGGGCAACCAGCATTCCGCTGGCCTGCCGCGGGTGGCGGCGGGGTGATCAGTTCTCGGGGAGACGGTGACGGATTCTGTTCTGAAATTGGCTGGGCGGATCGAGAACCCGGGGCGGCGCTACGCTCGGCCGAAGGCTGGGCGTCGGTCGGTTCTGGAAACGGCACCAACCGTTTTCAGTCGCAAGTGGTTGGCGCGCCCACAACTCTTGCTTACACTCCGGGTCCGGAAACGGCAAGGCGGACCTCTCAGCGTCCGGGCGGTGCGCCTGGACCAGGATAAGCGCGGGCTCAGGTTGGAGCCGGGGCGCGGTTACCATCCCGGGGGGTGGGGGGCGTCATGAAATGGCCGGGGTTACAAATCCTGGGGATCGGGGTGCAGACCGATCAATATGCTGATGCCGCCGCGCTGGCGCGACACGTAGCCGACGCCTGCCATCTAAGCCCGGAACCGAGCGCGTGGATCGGGAAAGCCGTGGCCGACGACCGACGGCCGGCGGACAGCTCGTTGGATCTGGTTACGCAATATGCTTTCGCGGCCATCGCCCAAGCCTGGCGAGCGGCGGGATTATCCGCGGCCGCCGTGGCACCGCAGCGCGTGGCGCTATTATTTACCAGTTGCTGGGGCGCCATGGACAGCACCGTGGCGTTTTTGGAAAGTATGTATGACCAGGACGGCCGCTATGCTTCGCCCCGGTGTTTCACCCGTTCGATGTATTCCAGCACCGCCTTCCTGGCGGCGATTCGTTTTGGTATTCAGGGGCCGTGCGAGACGCTGATCCATGACGCCTGGATCGTCAGCGGACTGCTGGAGCGAGCCGGCGATCTGCTGGGCCACGGCCGCGCCGATACGGTCTTGCTGTGTTGGGCGGATCAGAGCGCGCCCGTGGCGAAGGAACTTTGCGTACAGGCCGTGCGCGCCTTGGGGCAGCGGCAATACGAACGGTATGTAAGCCATGAACTGGGGTTCGGCGCAATGGCGCTGGCGCTGGCCTGGCCCAGCGCCGACCGGCCCGGCCGCCCCTGCCTGGAATTGCGGCCCGCCCCCGTCAGAACCGGTCCCGGCGACGTCGCCCCAAGCCGACTTGCCGCGCATCCGTTTCCC
>JAKCCC010000010.1 GCA_021838985.1 Planctomycetota bacterium | reverse complement strand
CTTTACCCGGACCCGGCCATCTTGGACGGCGTCAATCGCCGCCTGGGCCAGGCCGGCGGCTTTGGTTCCATCGCCCAGCGTGATGCCGCCTTCGACATCGCCCATTTTGACGAACCACTGCTCGCTTAAATATGGTTCAATGGGTGTTTTGCTCCGATCGCTGTGGCCGACTTCGTGTTCATGCGGTTTTTGGTCCGCGATCAGGCCCAACGATTCCAAATCTTCCAGAACTTTTTTGCGGGCGTCGGAGGCGAATTTCAGGCCGCGGTAATCAAAATCCCGGTCGCGGAAACGGCCTTTGCCGTTGGCATTGACCTTGCCATCCGGCGTCAGTAGGTTGATCTGCTGTAAGTTATGCCGCAATCCGCAGGCGTTGTCGTACCGATCATGCGCCGGCGTCACCTTCACCACGCCGGTGCCGAATTTCGGATCCACCAGCAGGCCGTCGGCGATGATGGGAATTTTCCGGCCCACCAACGGCAACTCCACGTGCCGGCCGATGAGCTTTTTATAGCGCAGGTCTTCCGGGTGCACCGCCACGGCGGTATCGCCCAACATAGTTTCCGGCCGCGTCGTGGCGACAATCAAACATTCCGGTTCGCCGGGTTTGCGATCGGCCAAGGGATACTGGATCGAAGTCATCTGGCCTTGGACGGTTTCATAGTAAACTTCATCATCGGCCACGGCGGTTTGCAGGTGGGTATCCCAATTTACCAGGCGTCGGTCGCAAACAATCAAACCATCTTTGAACAGTTTGAAGAACGCCTCGCGCACGGCGCGGGCACAGACGTCGTCCAGGGTGAAGCGCGTCCGCGCCCAATCGCAGGAAGCCCCCATCGCCCTTAGTTGGTCGAGGATCCGGTTGCCGAATTTCTCCTTCCATTGCCAGATGCGTCGGACCAATTCCTCGCGGCCGAGGTCGTGGCGGTTCTTTTTTTCCTCCTGGAAAATAGTTTTTTCCACCACCGCCTGCGTGGCAATGCCGGCATGGTCGATGCCGGGCATCCAGAGCGTGCTCTCGCCTTTCATGCGGTGATAACGGGCCAGGATATCCTGAATCGTTCCATTGATCGCATGGCCTAAATGCAAAGCGCCGGTGACGTTCGGCGGCGGAATGACCATGCTGAAACGGCCGCTCCGCGGCGGGGGCACGGCGTGAAAAGCCCCCGCCGCCAGCCACTTTTCGTAAATCCGCTTTTCCACATCCCTGGGCTGGTATAGGGCTGACAGCTCTTCCGTTTTCATGCCTGCTTTCTAAATCAGCCCGCCCCAGTCAAAGCCGTGGGCGAGCCGCTTGGGTAAATCCCGGCGCCGGTGCGATGTAAGGCCACTCGACCAAGCCCGTTCGCCCCCCGTGGGGCAGCGCGCTATTGTGCCGTCACATGTGACGATAATCAACTGTTTCTGTTACGGGCGATAGCCCGAATGTGGCGTAGCTAGTGCTTGGTCACCGCTTAACCTTCGGCTGTCGCGTCCGGAAGCCGTTCACCGGATCGCCGCGGGCGAGTCGCCAAAACCTGCCCGCCTGCCGGCGGGGCCTGCCCGCCCACTGGTCGCCGAGGAGGGCGACTCGACAAAGCCCTGGTCGCCAAGGGGCGACGCGAGCGGGGCGAGCGGGGCGATCCTGAAGCCCGGTGCGGCGGGTTCGGTGGCGAGTCTGAGGCTCCTTCTCCCCCGAAATTTATCGTTTGGCAACGCGCTAGCCGCGTTGGCGGTGAAGTATGGCGGTTAACCACCGCGGCGACCGGACTGCCGTGCTGTCACCATCTCAAGGGTCATTCTGGCAGAAAGTTAAGCAGACAACAGCCGGCATGTCCACTGTGCCAACGGTCATTTTCCGAAGATCATATGTGGGCTAACTATGCTGTGTGCAAAGAGTTACATTGCGAACGGGAACCGTTTTACAATTTTATTTGAACCCGGCATACGGTTTGTACCGTAGTATTGTATGATGGGAGAAGTTGAGGCACGAAAATGGAGGCAAGTATGGTTGTGTTAGCGACTAAAACCCAAGCGGCCGCAGCGGCGGCTCACCCGAGCGGGCGTTATCGCGCGGCGCTGGCCTCGTTATCAGAATCGGAGCGGCAGCTGCTGGAAGAAGCGCTGCAGGCGCCTTTGGATTATATTCCCAACCGCCTCTTTAGGCGGCCATCCGCGGAAACGACACTGTTCGACGCAGGCTTGGAGTTGCCGCCGGCCAACACCGGCTGGTACCACCCCATGATCGAAGATGGCCCCCTGACCGCTACCGCGCCTTCTTCCAGCCTGCTCAACGGAGCCGAAGAAAAGCATCTGTTTCTTCGTTACAACTATGCCCGGCGGCGCACGGGCCGCCTGGTGAAGTGCTTCCGCACCCATCCCGGTAAACGACTGGCCCGGCAGATTCTGCTATGGTATCGCCGCGTTCGTGAAACCCGCGATTTGATTACGAGCATGAATCTCGCTCTCGTGCTGGCCATGGCCAAACGGGTGCGCATGGCGGATGTGGATTTCGGCGAGCTGATCTCCGAAGGCAATATGGCCTTGCTGCGGGCCGTGGAGAAATTCGACGCCGCTCGTGGTTTCAAGTTCAGCACGTATGCCTGCCGTGCGATCCTGAAGGCGTTTAGCCGACTGGCTGGAAAAACCACCCGCTACAAAGGCATGTTCCCGACGGAATTTGACCCCACGATGGAACGATCGAACGAAATGGACAATCGGCGGCTGGCCCAGACCCGGGACGCCGTGGAAGAATTGCACCGGATTATCTCGGGCAACACGGCTTGTCTGACCGACGTTGAACGGCGGGTGATTGAGGCCCGCTTCGCTCTGAATCATTCCACCGAAACGCCGGTGATGACGCTGGAGGAGGTCGGCCAGGTAATCGGAGTAACCAAGGAACGGGTCCGGCAAATCCAGAAGCGCGCCATGGAAAAACTGCGTTTTACCTTGGATGAGCAGATTCTGCGTTAAATAGCGCGGTCACCAGTCGATCTTGCCAGCCGTTGACGTTACCGTGATAGTGGTTGCACATGATCGAGAACACAAACACGCCGTCGGGCGCGAACAGGTAACCGCTTAGAGTGGAGGCGCCGGTGATGTGCCCATCCTTGGCCCGCACGTGCGGCGCCGCCGGCGAGCCGCGGAGCCGATAGATCAACGTACCATGGCCCGGCCGACACATACTGTCGATAAATATCTTTCCATCCCGTTCCATGGCGATATGAACCAATACCTGGATCAGCGCTGCGGGAGCCACGTGATCCAGGTGCGAAAGTCCGGACCCGTCCACCAGCTGCACCCAGGCCGCGGGGATCCCCAGGCTGCGCAGGTAAGCCTGCACCGCCGCCGTACCGTTGGCCCATCCGCCAGGCTGCCCGGTGGCCAAATGGCCCAGGAGTTTGCATAACGCCTCGGCCATCAGATTGATGCTGTCGGTATTGGCGCGATATAAAATGGCCGTCAGAGGCGTTTCATACGTGGCCAACAATTGCGGCTTCGTTCCGGGGGCAGGGGCCGCGCTATCCAACCCGCCGCGGCGCACGGAACCAGTGATCTGAATCCCGCGCTCCACCAGAACCTGGCGTAACACAGCGCCGGTGTAAAGGCCTGGATCGGCGATGGTGGTCTGCCGCCAATGGGGATCGCTTTGCTGGACGGATCCGCGCAAAAAGCACTCCGCGGAGTGCAGCCCGCGCCACAGCCAGAAACGCTGCGCTGGTCCGCGGTGGGCTTGAATGGCCACAGGCGGATAGGCGGAAAAGGGCTTGATGGATAGTCCCACCGCCCCGTGCGCATCGATCACCGGTCGCCAGCGGATGCAGTTTAGCGCAAAATTCAAGCCGCCGACCGGGGCGTCATACCAATCCAGATATTGGGCTCCTCCCAGCGGCCAGCGCGCATTCACAAAATCGTGGTTGAAAATGGAGTCATCGACGACGATGTCGTGAAAATGAGTCAGGCCCAAGGCCCGCAGGTGGTTGGCCCATTGTTGGAATACGGTGGTGGATTGCCAGCCCGCCCGATGGCAGAGCACCGGATCACCCAGGGCCGGATCGCCTCCGCCCACCAGCACCAAGTGGTCTCCCACCCGATACAGCCGGGTGGCGATCACGGCGTGTGGTCCGAGACGATCGAACGCCGCCGCGGTTGTAAGTAATTTAGCGTTGCTGCCCGGCATCAGGGCTACGGTAGAATGGAAACGGTAGAGGCTGGTCGGTCCCTGCGGGGTCAGCTTGACGATATCAATGCCCACCTGCGCGCCGCGCAGTTGCGGATCCCTTAGCAGCGCGTCGATGCGTCGGGCCAGCTCCGGCGCCAGAACCTTCCCCTGGGCTGCTCCACCGCCGTCCAGAGCTACGCCCATTCCGCCCGCGGCCAAAAACCAAAACGCTACAACCAGAGCACGAAACACTCGGCACATCCCTGCACCTTTCTCTTCTTGCGCCTTTACTTTACTGGGCCGCGGCCCCTAGCTGCCGGGAAACTTCTTCGAGTTTCTTTTTCATGGCCTCGGCGGTATTCGCTTCCAGATTCAGCCGCAACAGCGGCTCGGTGTTGCTTTTGCGAACGTTGAACCACCAGGTGTCATATTCCACCGTGACGCCATCCAGATAATCGATCGCCGCATCCTGATAACGCTCGGCCAGCCGGGCCATCGCGCCATCCTTGTCCGCGACCTGGAAATTGACCTCGCCGCTACCATGCCAGCGCAGCAGCGGTTTGAGGACCTGGCTCACCGGCACATCATATTGCGAAAACACCGAAGCCACACAGGCGAAAGCGATGGCCCCGCTGTCGCAGTTGAAATTGTCGCGAAAATAAAAATGGCCCGACAGTTCCCCGCCCAATACGCCGTGACTGTCCGCCAACGCCTTTTTCATAAAAGCGTGCCCCACGCGTTCGCGCCGCGCTATGCCGCCGGCATTTTCAATCTCCTCTTTCACCACCCGGCTGCTCCGCAGATCGTAAACCACCGTCGCGTGCGGATGATCCTTCAAAAAATGCCGCGCCAACAGCGCCGTGATGATATCACAGCGAATGACCCGGGCCTGCTCATCCACGAAAACGCAACGGTCGGCATCACCGTCGAAACAGACTCCGAAGGCGGCGCCACTGGAAAGCACCGCCTCCTGCAGCTGTCGCAGGTTCGCATCCACCAATGGATTCGGGGGGTGGTTGAAAGCTCCGGTAATTTCCAGGTTCAACGGAACCAAGTTTAGCTTCGGCTCCGGCAGGAATATATCCGGCAGGAACTGCCCCGCCATGCCGTTGCTCGCATCGACCGCCACGGTCAGCGGGCGTACGGGCTTCAGGAAGCGGAGCACATGCTGGCGGTAGGCCGCGGTGAAATCCTGTCGTTCCAGGGCGCCGGGCGCGGCGGCGGGCGATGGAGACGGCTCGCCGCAGAGGCGCTTAATCTCCCGCAGTCCCGTAGTCTCGCCGATGGGCCGCGCCGCCGGCCCGCTGATCTTAAACCCATTGTAGTTGACGGGATTGTGCGACGCCGTCGTCTGGATGCCGCCGGAAAAGCCACCGTAATTGATGGCAAAATAAATCAGCGGCGTATCGATCAAGCCCACATCCAGGCAGTCCATTCCGGCGGACCGTATGCCTTCGGTTACCGCCAGGGCGAGCGCTTCGCTGCTGGGCCGCATGTCCCGGCCGACCACGAGCATATTGTTTCGCCGCACCGCCGGGTCCGCATCGGCATTCTGTTGGCGCAGAAAATCAGCGGTGGCGCGGCCGATGCGCCGCGCGATGGCCTCATTCAAGGGATCGGGATACACACCCCGAATGTCGTACGCCTTGAAGATCTGATCCAATGCCGCCGCGTTCATACGGTGCTTCCACTTGGGTCCACGGGTGAGCCATCCCTCGGCGGCTATGTTCCCCGCTCGTCCGCCCCCTGTCAACATTTCAGAAAACGGGTTGCGCGGCGGTTCATGGCTTTAGTTCCGGGACTTGAACCCACGCCCGTTTCCGCCAGGATTCCAGGCCTTTTTCGGCAAGTTGCACACCCTTGGCGCCTTCCAGCAGATTCCACGGGAATGGCTCGCCTTGGACCACGTGGCGGAGAAACAATTCCCACTGCGCCTTAAACGCGTTGTCAAATTCCTGCTGCGGCGGCACTTGCTGCCAACCGGCTTGGAAATCGAGCGGCGTCTCCATATCCGGGTTCCACACGAAACGCGGCGTGGCGCCATACGGCTGCACCCAGCAGTGCCGCAGACCCGCCACCGCGCTGCCTTTCGTGCCATCGACCTGCAACACCAATAGATCGTCCCGTCGCACCCGCACCGCCCAACTGGCGTTGATCTGGGCGATAATGCCGCCAGCCAACTCAAAGGTGGCATAGGCGGAATCATCGGCGGTGCAGGAGTAACGTTTCCCAGCTTCATCCCGGCGACGTGGAATATGCGTCGCCCCCAGGCAACACACCGCCTGCACCGCGCCAAAAAGGTTGTCAAGCACATAGCGGAAATGGCAGAGCATATCCATGATTATGCCGCCGCCATTTTCCTTACGGTAATTCCACGATGGCCGCTGCGGGGTAATGGTATCGCCTTCAAAAACCCAGTAGCCAAACTCTCCGCGGATCGAGAGAATCCTGCCAAAAAAACCGCTGTCGCGCAGCATTTTTAATTGTCGCATTCCCGGCAGCCAGAGTTTGTCCTGCACGACCCCATGTTTCAAAGACTTCCGTCGCGCCAGGCGATACAGTTCCAGCGCCTGCGCCGTGCTGACGGCTACTGGCTTTTCGCAATAGATGTGCTTGCCCGCGGCCAGCGCTTCTTTCACGGCGTCCGCCCGCCGTTCGGTGGTCTGGGCGTCGAAGTAAATAAGATTCTTTCGATCGGCCAAGGCCGTAGCCAGGTTGGTGGTCCAGCGCGTCACGCCGGCCTGGGCGGCGAGCGATGCGAGTTTGGCGGGATTACGGCCCACCAGAATGGGATCGGGCAGGATGGTCTCACCCGGGCCAAGGTGAACTCCGCCTTGATCAATAATCGCCTTGATGGAACGCCTCAGGTGCTGCTGTGTGCCCATGCGGCCGGTGACGCCGTTCATAATAATGCCCACGGTGTGAACAGTGTCGGTCATCATGGGAATGCCTATAACCTGTAACCTAAACGCTAAAATCTAGGCGCTATTGGCGCCGCATTGGGGCCACGCGCCTTGCGGCAGAGGCGGCGCTTCGTGCCCGGCGCGAGGCAAAGTTCCGTCCAGCTCTTGCCGCCAGTGCGCCACCTCTCCGGCCGGGCCGTAACAATATAACATCCGGACGGGCGTGTCACCGATGTTGGTAAGCTGATGATATACGCCCGGGGGAATATATACCGCCTGGCCCCCGCGCAGTGTCTGCCGCTCCGCCCCGAGGCACATTTCCGCGGTTCCGTCGATGAGGAAATAAACTTCTTCCTGGGGCTGGTTGTGCCAGGGCACCTGGCCGCCGTGCGGCGCCAGAGTAACATGGCCCAGTGCAAAATGTCTGGTTGGAATGGGCGAGGCGCCGCCGCAGAGATTTTGCGTCCGGCGCCGCGCCGGATACTCCCGACCGGCGATGACCGTCAAATCGGCAACGATCATGGGGGTTTCCTCCAAAACATCAGATCCGGCTGGCCTTGGGCGAGGCGCTGCACGCACCACGCTGCTTCGCGCAGATGATAATCCCCCCACATGCTTGCTTCACCGCACGGCACTTGGCGGCCCGGCGGAATATAGTCCCAACCGTTGGGCCGGTGGTAAACGCTATGCAGCAGCAAACCCTGGTGTTGGCGCTCGACCGACAAATACGGTTCGTCCAATAGCGTTCGCAGAATGGTCAGCGCCGCCTGGAAATAGCGCCGGCCCAGGGCGCCGTCAAGGTAACGCCCCAGACGCAACAGGCCCTGCACCGCAATGGCGGCGGCCGAACTGTCCACCGGCTCGTAGGGGTTAAACGGCTCCGCCGGACGGTCCAGGTATTGGCCCAGGCGATAAAGCTCCGGTGCGCCGGTGTCCCAGTATGGTACGCCGTCGGTGGGCGTATTTTCAAGATAGAAATCGCACGTAGCGCGTGCCGCTTGGAGCATACAGCTCGTGACGGCCGATTTTCCACCGCAGCGGCGCAGCGCTTCCGCGGGAATAGCGCGCAGGAACTCCAGTTGCTCCGCGAAGCCACACATCGCCCAGGCCAGGCCGCGGGTCCAGGTGGTGAAAGGGGAAA
Organism: Planctomycetota bacterium; assembly: GCA_021838985.1. Classification (GTDB taxonomy): domain Bacteria; phylum Planctomycetota; class Phycisphaerae; order WQYP01; family WQYP01; genus JAKCCC01. The sequence goes on along the minus strand of JAKCCC010000010.1, from coordinate 6,635 downwards.
AGCCCTGCTGCGAACTGGGGCAGCGAAAGGCTCCATCGTTGATGTTGAAAATAACTTCCTGTCGAACCGCGCCGCGCCGGGCGTAAACCCCCGGCCCGTCCGTGCCGCAAATATTAAACTTCGCCGTGGTGCGGGCGTGGATAACCAGGCGCTCCAGCAGGCTGATCCGGCGGTCATTTTCCTCCACCAGCACGCCGCCAAGTTGGTGGCTTAACGCCAAAACCCGCAGGGAACGGATGGTATCGATGAATAGCGAATGCGGGCCGTTGAAGGAATAGATGTAGCCGCCGTCCGGTAGGTTGGTCCAGCGCCTGGCCTGCACGGCGCCGGAAACTTTCAGGGCCAACTCATAGGTGCGGCGCTCCCATGGATTTTCCGGAATTCGCTTTTCATTCATCAGGCGCAGCAGCTGGCCGAAGGTGCTCGCGTTGTTGAAACCATGATCATGTACGCCAAAATGGGTTAAGTGGGGCGCCATATGCGCCAGGATCTGTTCGCGCCCGGCGTGGAGAAATTTCTTTTCGCCGGTGGCGTCGAATTGCAGCAGCTCGGAGCCAAATTGGAAGCCTTCGGTCCAGTCCGTCCAGCCGCGGGAGGCATATTGGCCGCGCACGGTGAACACGGGGGCGCCCTGCCCCGGCCGAAAAGTCCGGCGCAGGCTACGGAGTTTCACGGCCGAAAGCCGCCACATCCGCCCGATGGCGGGCAGCAGATCGGCCGGGCGCACATGCCAGTCAATGGTCAACATAGGGTTTCTGACGGTCACCTGGTCAACGCGCCAGGTGAGGCTGGTGACGATTCGGTTTAAGCCATCCTCATTTCTTACAGTACGTGATCGGTGCGGCTAGTGCAAGGATCGCCCCTGTCCTATTGGGTATATGGCACGGTCAAACTTGCATCGACGGGATATTTCCAGCGGGCGATCAGTGTCTCCGCCGGCGCAAAGGGATCACCATAAGCTTTCAGCAATATTTGCGTGTGCTGCTCCAGCGCTTCACGCAAGCCGGCACTGGTGGATTCAGCAATCAGGTTATGCTGCTGGTAGGGATCCGCTTGATTGTCATAAAGCAGCCATGGTCCGGCCAGCGTGCGCACATAGGTATGCCGCCGGGTGCGCACGCCGCGATATTCGCGGCCGCCGACGGAGCGGGTCCATTCCCCGAACGGGACATAACAGGCCAGGAGCGCCGCCGCAGCCGGGGCGGCCGCTGCGCCGTGTAAGAACGGGGCATAATTATGGCCCTGCACCGACGCGGGCACGGGAAGGCCGCACAAACCCAGCAGAGTGGGCATCAGGTCCGGTGTATTGATCGGGGTATCCACCGCGCGGCCGTGCGGGCCGAAACGGCGCGGATAACGCACCAGCAACGGCACGCGAATGGATTCGTCCCAGGGACGCTGCTTGCGCCACTGGCCATGCGATCCCATCATGTCGCCATGATCCGACCAAAATACAAAAATGGTATCCTCCGCCAGGCGGGAGGTTTCCAGCGTGGCCAACAGCTCGCCGATGCAGGCATCCAAGGCCGTGATGTGGGCGTAATAGCCGGCCAGCGTCAAACGGGCCTGCGCTGCAGCTTCGGGTGGTACGTTGCCGCGCAGCACCAGGCCGGTCGGTTCGTACCGACGGCGATATTCCGGTGGCGCGGTTTCGTAAGGATTGTGCGGCGGCCCCCAGGAAAGAACCAGCAGAAACGGCCGTGCCGCGCCGGTGCGGCTTTCGAGATATTGTTTCGCCTCGGCCGTTTGCGCCTGGGCGTCATAGCCGGGCCAGAGTTTTTTCTCCGGATGATCGTTAAAATAAAATGAGTCCCAGTAATCATGGCAGCATTCCCGCACGTGCCAGAACTCGAAGCCCTGATGATCCTCCGGTGGAATATAGCCGGAGCGGCCCCGGCCGTTTAGGTGCCATTTGCCAATGTAGGCCGTGTCATAACCCTGCGTCTTGAAAGCGTCGGCCAGCGATGCGGCGCGGTGTTCCAGATGCACGTCGTTGACGAATACGCCGTGCGTATGCGGATATTGGCCTGTGAGCAAACTGGCCCGTGCCGGCGAGCAAACTGGACAACCGGCGATGGCGTGGGAAAAGTTCAGGCTTTGCTCCGCCAGCCGGTCCAGGTGGGGCGTGTGTACGTTGGAATCGCCGGCGTAACCCGTCGCCTGAGCGCGCCATTGATCCGCGAATACAAAAACGACGTTGGGATTCTTCATGCTCCGGCATCCTTTCATTAAGCGTTAACCCAGCCGCGGCGTCAACTCTGCGCCAGCCCCCTTGGCCGCCGGCGATCGCCAGCGCTGTTTCCATGATGGCTAATCATATCGCAGACCCTCCCCGCCCACCGTAAGTCACCGACTCACCAGGTTGAGGGCCGCACTCCGTGCCACCCGTACGGGCGGCGCGGTATAATAATCAACGGCACGAAATAAGCGGTGAAAAAGGCGGTCCCCATGGGCGCGGGTAATCGTAGACTAATCATCGCGATGAGAAGATCCGCTTGGTGTGGAAAAATAAGTGGGGCGGTTTTGATAGCCGTCAGCTCGCCTGTGGGTCTGATCCGGGCCGGCGTACCGTCACCTCTAGCCCCGCTTAAAGGCATTCTCTCGCCAGCGCCGCCGTTTCAAAACCGGAATCCCGTCGGCCGGCCGATGCTGCCGCCGGTGCCCGGTAAGGAGCTGGCCGCACGCTTAAAGAAGCAGGAATTCGCCGCATGGCACGCAGTCTGCGCGGCCCAGCGGGTCAGAATTGCGGCGCTCGAAAAACTAAAGGCCGCCGCGCTCAAGGCGCACGCCATGCCGATTGTAATGGCGACCATGGCCCGCTTGGCCCAGGCCCGCCAGCAGCTCCAGCAGGAGTCCGCCTTAACCCCGGCCCAATGGGCCGTGCGCCAGGGCCAGATCAACAGCTTTCCTGGCCCCCCCAGCGCCGCGTCCGTGGTTTTCACCCGTTATGCCGGGACGGCCTGCGCACCTGAACGCGGCGCCGGGCGCCAAGGCCCAGCACCGTGCCGCCGGAGCTTGGGTTAACCGGCGCCAATGGCCCGCGCTAGTGGCGCGCGGCGCTAAACAGTACACCGGCGTCGCCAATCTTAACGGTCTGATCGCACGCCAGGTGCCATTATTACAGCGGCACCTGATCGGACTATCCGCACCCGCTGCGCATGCTCTTCTGCGGAAGTTCGACCAAGGTTTCCTGAAGCGCCCGGTTTACGTGTCACTGCATGTGCAGTCTATTAAGGCCAATCCCCAGGGTGGGGTGATTGTCCGCGGTCGGATCCCCTGGCGCGCGCCTTCGCCCCGTGCCGTGTCGCCGCGCCGCGGGCCAGTTACCCCATACGCAGCTGGGATGCCGCATCCAGGCCCAGGTCGCCCCTTTCCCCTCGTACAGCCCGGGCGGCCCGCGAAATCCCCGGCTACGTTCGGTCCGCCGCAGGAGGTGTGGGCGTACCTACCAGCCCGCGCCGCGGCGAAAGTGAAGCGTTGGCGCCGCGGCGAATGGCGCTTTCTCTATGGCGTGGTGGTTGGCGAGATGGCAGCCGTTCCGCACGCCGCTCCAGCTCCATTTCTTCCGCCCTCCGGCCAGGAGGGTCGTGATGTGCAAACTACCACCCGGGTTGCATTTGTCGCATTCAGCCCGCCGCGTCCGCCGGTACCCCTGGGGCCGGTGACGGGCTACGCCTTCTATCTGACCAATGGGAAGGTGTTTCAGGCGGACCACTACACGCAACACGGCGACGAATACCATCTGACGCTCGACGGCATACCTATGGTGGTCTGGAAAGACCAATTAAAAAAGATTGTCGTGCTGCACGGAAACAAGAAGTGAAGCGGGGACGCGACCGGAATTCGTTCCCGTTGCACTCCTCTAGAGGAGTTGCTCATGGCTCGACGGAGCATCCTCCAGAGGCGAGGGTTTGACCTGTGGAGCATGAAGATCGCCCGCCCACCCCTGCCATCCAAGCCTTCGGCACAGCGCCGCGCCGCTCGGGGCTTCCCGGCCCCGGCTGCCCATTTTCAGGAGAGCCTCGTTTATCGGATTTCCCGATCAGCAGCGCCGTCGGCACGATTTTTCTCCGCTTCCACCAACTCCCGCAATTTGGGCACCATCTTGTTCAGTTCAGCCGCCGACTTGGACCGGGGAAACATTTCGACGATGCGCTCGGCAATTTCCAGAGCCTCGGCGCGGCACTGGCGCTGCAGCAATTCCTTGAACTGGGCCTCCAACTCTTGCCGCTGTTGGGCGTCGGCGTTCTCCCGCAGGATGACGATCTCCTGGCGAATTTTCTTCGCCGTTTTGGCGTAGGGAAAGCGGTCTAAAATCTGCTGGGCGGCGGCGCAGGCCTGGCTCCAGCGCCGGGCGCGAGCCGCCTCTTTGAATTCCGCGCGCAACCGCCGTAATTCGTCGCCTCGCCAGGCCGCGTGTTGCTGCCGCAGCATCTCAAGCAAGTCGCGCACCCGCGGCTCGTCCGGATAGCGGCGGGCCAGAGTTGCGGCGAGGGGTTCGATCTGGTCCCAGGCATGAATACCGAGCAACTGCTGCAACCGCTCCTGCGCTTCCGCCAGTTCCGCTTCGAATTGCCGATGGCGTGCCGCCGTCAGTTCCGCCGCCAGCTCTTCCACGCGTCTTTCGCCGGGAAAGGTGCGCCGCATTTCCTGCAGAACTTGGCCAGCCTCCGGCCATTGCCGCTGGGCGATATGATGGTGCAGGGCTTCCGTCAATCGGCTCTGGCGCTCGATGCGAACCTGGTTGGCCCATTGTTGGCGCTGTGGCTCCGTCATCATGCCAAGATCACGCAACTGCTCGAGCAGATCCAGCATCTGTCGAAAGACGGCCGGTTCGGGTGCTGCAGTCGAGGCCGATCCGGACGCCAGGCCGCATAGCCCCGCCGCCTCCGAAAGGCTAACGCTTTGCAGCACGGTCTCGGTGTGGGCGGCAGCGCTTTGCAGCTGGTTCAGGTCGGCCCGCATCTGTTCCAGCGCCCGGGCCATCTGCTCCAAGCGGTCCCGGTTTTGTTCGTGGTAGGCCTCAAGCAGCTTGGCCCCCGCGAACAGCAGGCCGGGCAGCAACAGGGCCGTCGCCAACGCCAGCGCCGGGGCCACCCAGGCTTCCGCCAACGGCCAACCATCCGCACGCGCCGAGAGAAACAGCAACACGCATAAAACCGCCGCCAGAACTGTGTACAGCACCGTAAGAAAAAGCAGCAGGCTTCGAGCCAGCGGGATTGGCGGCAGGCGCCATAGTGGCGGTGCGGATGGGCGCGGTGCGGCGGTATGCTCCGGCCCCGCCGCCCAAGCGGTCCGCGTTTCGGTTCCGCCGGCTGGTTCCAGCTCGCTCATAACCGCCGTCTCGCGCTGGCGTCCTTTTTACTGCACGGCCGCGTGCCTGTGTCCTTAAAAGCAAACCACGTCCGAGCCGGGTCCGCTCGTATTTTTACTTTTTACTTTTTATGCTGGCTTGGTCGCAATCGCCCCGCCCATGGTCGGGCTGCCGACGGCACCGGACCGAACATGCTTATGGCTGCTTCCTTCCGGACCTGACCAGGTTCACAGTCAACCCGTGCATCGGGCCCGACCATGGCCGGGGCGTGGCGATGATTATACCAGTTTTTAAAACGGTGTCATGCCCCACCCCTGGGGGCGTGGCCATGAATTGTGGTTCATCGTGGTAGGCACACTCCGATGGGCCGTCCTCCCGCCGCTACGACGATGCGGGCAGCAGCGCGACCTACGGCACGTAGGATCGCGTCTGCTACTGCCACAATTTATGGCCACACCCACCCTTGGTTCAGCCGGGTTGCGGTCTTGACTTTTGCGGCCGGCCCTGATATGAAGGATCCCAGTAAAGACAAGGTCGCAACGATGTCCACCCCCATTTCACTTGTGAATCTACCAGGGCTGGTGCTTGGCCCGATCTTGATCGGGGGTCGCTCGTAGGGGGTGGATATGGCCTGAATTGACGTGCCCCGCGAGCGGTCCTCGCGGGGTTTTTTATTGACCCACAGCGGCACCAGAAAAGGAGATCATGCCATGGCTACTCTGAACCCCATGCCCCCGGTCCCGGCCCCCAAAGCGAAGGTGATTATTTTTGACACCACGCTGCGCGACGGCGAGCAATCGCCCGGCGCCTCGCTGAACCGGACGGAGAAACTGGAAATCGCCCACGCCCTGGAGCAACTGGGCGTGGACGTGATTGAGGCGGGCTTTCCCATAACCAGCCCCGGTGATTTTGACGCGGTGCGGAGCATCGCTTCGGAGTTAAAGCAAGCCACCGTGGCCGGATTGGCGCGTTGCACGGAACAGGATGTGCAGCGGGCCGGTGAAGCTATCCAGAACGCCGCTCACGGTCGCATCCACGTTTTCTGCGCCACCAGCAAAATTCACCGCGAATATAAACTGAACAAGGCCAAGGATGAGATCCTCCGGCTGACCGAACAAAACGTAAAGCTGGCCCGCAGCTACGTGGCCGATGTGGAGTTTTCGCCGGAAGACGCCAGCCGCACCGAACTGGATTTTCTGGCCCAGGTGGTTCAGGCGGCCATTGAAGCCGGCGCCACCACCGTCAACTGCCCCGACACCGTTGGCTATGCCACGCCCGAAGAATACCAGGCCATGTTTGAATATTTGCTGGCCCAGGTGCC
>JAKCCC010000557.1 GCA_021838985.1 Planctomycetota bacterium | reverse complement strand
CCAGTCGATCGTCCGCGGCGATAATGGCCGTCGGCCAATGCGCTCTGGGCCGGCGGAACAGATGGACCGCGATTTCGACGCCGCCGTAATCATTATCGGCCGTCGTGAACAGGTCTTGCTCCGCCAAGGCCAGGCCCCGGGCTTGCATGGCTTGCCGGACCATCGCGATCCCTTCCGGTTGGGAAAAATAGCGGCGGCTATGGTGCGCGCCATGGTTTGCCTGGCGCGCCGGCGCGGTTGATGCCGCGGCGTCCGCCGGCGCCGGCGCACTGGCCAACCCGATATGCCGGTGTCCCAATCCCATCAGATAATCCAGGGCCATGGTCAGCCGGTCACGCAGCGACGTGCCCACCTGATGGAATGGCACGTCGTAGGGTGGATGCTGGAGTCCCAGCATGACCACCGGCACGCCCGTTGCTTTCATGTTTTCCACGGTCTGGGCAAAGGTTTCGCCGTACCATTGAGCCGGCGCCCAGATCACGCCTTCCACGCGGCTTTCGCAGAAGTGCCGCAGGCCGGCGCGCTCCCGCGCCTGATTCCAAGAACAGAAATGGACCGAGATCATGTAACGCGCGCGGTCGGCGATATCCTGAAATTCCTCGAGGGGATCGGTGAAGCCGCGGTGTATATCCGTCAGCATCACGCCGATGGTGTGGGTGGCGCCGCGGGAGAGGGAACGGGCCAGTTGGTTCGGAACATAGCCGAGGCGGTGGGCGGCGGTTTGGATTCGCTGGCGTGTGTAGGAGCGGATGCGTCGGTCCCCGCGTAAGGCCAGGGAAACGGTGGAATAATCGACATCCGCTTCGCGCGCCACATCGTGAATGGTTGTTTTTTTCGCGGCCATTTCCAGCCCGTCTATTCAATCGTTTGAATCATCGTAGCATTTCACTGTGGCGATGTCAAGTGCCATTGCAAAAATCCTGCAGTTCAATCGTTTGAAGTAATTCTAACCGGCCGGCTATGACCTGTCAAGATCACCTCAACCAAGCAAACTCAATTCAAACGATTGAAGTGTAGCGTGCCGTCCATGTGGTGTCAAGTGCGACCATGCCCCATAAAGCCATACCCGCCGTCGGCGAGAGGGGAGCCTGCGGTGGTATACCGTTATCAGAATCCATACAATGCCGCTTGGGCCGGGAAGGCATGCGGGGAAAACCATGATTGACGTTGCAGTGCTTCCGACGTGGTTGGATGCCGCGGCTCTGGCGGACGCACAGGTGGTGGTCCTGGATGTGCTGCGGGCCAGCAGCACTATCGTGACGGCCCTGGCCCATGGCGCCGCGGAAGTGCGGTTATTTGCGAACCCCGAGGCGGTTCGGACGGCCCGGCAGGCGTGGCCTGCGGCCGAAGCCCAGGCGATTACCGGCGGAGAACGCGGTTGCCTGAAGATATCGGGCTTCGATCTGGGCAATTCACCCGCCGAATATACACCTGATGTGGTCAGTGGCGCCACGGTGTTGTTAAGCACCACCAATGGCACTCGTGCGGCCCTGGCGGTACGGGGAGCACGGGACATTTACATCGGTTGCCTGCTCAACGCCGAGGCCACCGCCGCGACTCTGCTGGCCAACCTGGACCGCGGCCACACCTTGCTCGTGGCGGCCGGCACGGATGGAAAGGTGGCCTTGGAAGACCTGCTCGGGGCGGGGGCGATTCTTTGGCATATCCTGGAAAGCACGTATCGCGCCGATCTGGCGTTGACGGATACCGCCTGGCTGGCCTACCACGCCTTCGGCGCCGTAAAAAAACGCCTTCCTGCCGCCTTACGCCTGGGCGCCGGCGGCCAGAACCTGATTCGCGCCGGCCTGGAATCAGACCTCGACCGCTGCGCGGCCCTGAACAGCCAGCCGATCGTGGCGCAGGCGCATGGTGATCCGCCGCGGGTCATGCGGAGCCAAAAATAAAAAACTCCGCCGATCGCCCAGCGCGGCCTGGTCGCCGTGGCGACTAAACCAGGCCGCAGCCAAACACAATCCACCGATTACCCGGCGCGGGTCGCCGTCGCGACTATACTGCGCCGCCACCAAGAGAACCCCAGATCACACGGATGCACACGTATTTTTAACCACGGAACACACGAAACCCGCGAAAGGGGAATGGGAGGATGATTCTGGGCGGCCTGGAAATCTTCGCGCGGCGCGAGGAAATACGGAGATTGTGATACGGATTACGGCGACGGCCTTCAGTTTTCGGTAAGAACGGGCGGCCATGTAGCCGGTCGGAGAGTCGGCCCCATGGAGACCGATGCCCCCATCGCCGCTGCGAGTGAAACCCGGCGCCGCGCCATGACCAAACAACTGGAGGGCTACCGAGGTCTGCGCCGAGCGCATGCCGGGAAAGATGATGTGATCATCTATACGGTGAACGACGCCGATCACCTTATCCTGGTGGTCCGCGTGTGCCACCGTAGGGCCGATGCCCTCATCGGCCATGCGACACCGGCCAGGCCGGCTGACCCCCGCATCGTCGTTGCCGTTCTGGCCGAGCGGGCAGGTTCGAGCGTACCGAGCAGGCCCCGGAAGTGACGGAAGAAGACGTTCGAGCCGATTCGCGGTAAACGAAGACGTTATTTTTCCGTCGGGGCGGGGCCGGAC
>JAKCCC010000556.1 GCA_021838985.1 Planctomycetota bacterium | reverse complement strand
AATGGCCGCCGTGCCGTACGCCCGCAAATCGGCTATGCGCATCAGGTGCGGACTGCCGGAAAAGTGGTAGAAGCCGTGGTTGCCGTGTGGCCCGACCCAGGAATAGAGGATCCAGTCGAACGACGGCCCATTATAGCCGGTGTACCCGCCGCTCTTATTTTGTGGCTGCAGATTCAGCAAAGCCTGGCCCGGCCCGGTAAGGATTTCGGCGGGCGGCCAGGGATCATTGTCCGCCTCCACCGGCCCATAGAAGAACATATGGTCTCCGGTATTGGCATCGATGCTGTAACCCGGCAACAGGGTGATGGCCTCGTCGGAGAACCGTTTACAGTCCGCCTTGAGCCGCGCCCACTTGTCGCGCGTTAGTTTGGCGAAATCATCCAAAAAGACCACGAAATGCAACCCCTCGGCCTTCGCGACCGCGGCGTATTCAGCCACCGTGCTGTGGCCGGAACTGTGGATGGTTTTCGCTCCAACCAAGCCGCGATATACCGGTGCAAAACGAGGCGGAGCCTGCCATCGCGCCAGCTTGTCCCGCCAGTACGTCTGGCCGTATTCGTAGGGTTTACGGGCCGCCGGCAGCAGATTCGGCGCCACCAGGGTGCTGGCGCCGGTAACGTAGCCGCCCACCGTCTTATTTTTCAGCGACGGTTCCGCCAACCACCGCCAGGTATTTTCCAGCAGTCGCCCGAAAGCACTGGGCTTGCCGCCAGACCCGCGTGACAGGACCTGCCGGTCGAAAATCCATTTCACCCCGGAACCGACGGAGAACTGCGGCCATTGATTGACCAGCGCTATACGCCCCTGCCCGGCGCGTTGGCTGTAGGGACGGATCGCAAATAAGGGCGGGGCTTTGACGGGGCTTGCGGAGATGAACAGACCCGGCGGCAGATTCATTTTACCCTGGGCCTCGCCGGCATTCCGCACGGGCTTGGTATAAGCGCTCAGCGAAGCCTGCAGCACTACATGCCAGTGCGTATCCACTATAATCGGTCCGCCCATCGCCGCGTTATAGCGCGGCTCGATTGGATACCAAATGCCCGTTACACCCTGGCTGACCGGCGAGGGCAGCACCTGATCGGTATAGGCCAGCGGCACGGGATAGGAGGCATGGATTAAATTCGCCTGATTCACCGGATTGGTTTCGACAATGGTTTCCCCCGGAAACTTAGCGCCCCAGCGGTCGGTCAAATCGGAAAGCATCTGCTTTCTCCAATTTTCCTCCATCGGCATCAGGAACACCCCGCCGCCCGCCGCCAGGTAACGTTCGATCAGGGTCACGAAACTCCGGATGCGCGCCGGTGACGAGGGTTGGTTCAGCCCCACGTTGGGATTAACCGCCCAGCTGTCCGGGGTAACGTACAGCACCAGAACGTTATATGGCCTGATGCGATCCCAGGTCAGCTCGGCCAAGCTGTTGGTATAGTCCACCTCAAAGCCTTGCGCGTGTAATTCCCTTAGATATTCCAGATCAATCCAACCTCCCACCAGGCCCTTCGGTGAGCAGAACAGGATGGAGGGTCGCGCGGTGGCCGCGGCGCGGGCCAGCCGGGCGGAATCGCGCGTCAAGAGCGCCGCACCAGCCAAGGCGCCAGCTTTCAGAAAGGTTCTGCGTTGCATGGCTTGTACATTCACGGTAGGACTCCTTGAAACACACAACCCTGCATAGCCCCAAGTCGCCGCGGGCGACTAAACTGCAGCGCGGGGTTGGGGCGCGCGACTCATCCTGCGCCCCGTCGCCACCAAGTTACGAAGAGTGCATGACAGATTTGGCGCGCCAGTGCTGTTTCCAGGGCGGGAGTTTCGCGCCGCGCGAAGTACGCCGTTGAACCGGCCATTTCTCACAGCCCGGAGCGTCCGTAGAGCCGACGCCTTCATCGGCTGGCCAGATGGCCGATGAGGGCATCGGCCCTACATAGCCCGAAGGTCGCCCTTGGCGACCTCCGGGCACTGATGATCACTTGCCTCCTTTACCCCGCCGCGCGAAACCGGCTCACCGGGAACGGCCTTGGCGCCAAAGCTACCGTGCACCCAGTTACGGACAAATGACGCCCCCATTGGGGGCGGGAGTGACAAAGCCTCACCACGCTCCGACAATCGTCACCGCCTTGGGATTCACCACCCGCTTCGGGACCATACAGATATCAAAAGGGGCGGCCAGCATTTGAACCGGGACGTAGCCATCCCATTGCCATGTCAAGCCGACCTGGTTGGTATCCGTGGTCCCGTTGACGGGAACGAATGGGCCGCCGGAAGGGTAGTTGTGGTAGGTGAAGATGTTGTCACCATTCTGGCCTACGTAAGGCGAAATTTCCCAGGTCACGTGATCGTCGCCGAAGCCGACATTCTGGCCGTCGCCCGCGTGGTTGCCGGAGTTGTAGATGTACGGACCAAAGGTGTTCGCTGTCGGCAAAGTGGTGGTGATGCGCTGGAATGTACCTTCGCCTGGACCGTCGGCCTCCGAAGCCGAGTTGCTGGCGCCACCATCCGTAGGCGCCATATCGCTGACCAGCGGGACCTGGCTATTGGCGCCGGTGGTGGTCCACCACTGGCCGGGGGACCGGGCGATAGGATTACCGTAGCCTGGCAGGGTGGG
>JAKCCC010000555.1 GCA_021838985.1 Planctomycetota bacterium | reverse complement strand
GGCGCGGCAGCCTTCGGGGCATTGAGCCGCGTCGAAGATGGGCCGGCCGCGGAAGTGCGGCGGTAAAGCCGGCGGGGCGGCGGCGGGGTAGGCGATGGTTCGTCGCCCTTGCTGCAACCGGGTTTTAAGGATTTGGAACATTACAAGTCATGTCCACAATAAGACAAATTGAAACTTTTGTTGCACAGCGGAAAATCGGAGATAGGTCCGCCGCGGAGCGCCATAGCCAGGCCCATCCAGTTGTGGAACGACGGATCCACGACCTTGTAGTGGGCGAAACGCCCGGCGGCATCAGTGGAGGCAACGTGACAAATTTCGCCGCGCCAGCCTTCCACCAGGCCCACGACCGTGCGCCCGGGCACCAGCGGGCCGAGCGGGGAGCGGGTGGGTCCTTCGGGCAGGGTTTGCAGTTGCTCCAGGATAAAAGTCAGGCTGCGCTGAATTTCCATCCAGCGGACGTACGCTCGAGCGAAAACGGTGCCGGTGTGATAGGTAGACAACGGCATTTGCGCAAAACGATAGAAGCCGGACGGAAATTGCACCCGCACATCGCGTTCCACCGCGCTGGCCCGGGCCGCCACGCCAACCAGACCCAGTTCCAGCGCCGTTGGCCGTGATACAGCGCCGGTATTTTCAAACCGACCCAGCACAGAGGATTCGTTCCACAACAGCTCCACCGCGCCGGCCACATCGCGCCGCGCCTGTTGCAGCGACTGCTGCAGCTGGGCCTGCGCCGCGGGGACCAGATCAAAGGCCACACCGCCGGGGCGCACCAGGCCGCGCCCAAAGCGGCTGCCGCATAAGAGGGCGGTCATATTCAGAAAGTCACCCCGGATGCGCCCGCAATAAGAGGCGGTGGGCAGGAACCCAATATCGTTGGCCAATGCTCCCAGATCGCCGGTGTGGTTGGCCAGCCGCTCCAACTCCAACGCGATGGCGCGCCAGGCCTGCGCCCGCACGGGTACACGGCAATTGGCCAACGCCTCTATGCTCTGGCAATAGGCCAACGTGTGGCCAATGGTGGTGTCGCCGGCCAAGGTCTCCGCGTACGGGATCGTGCGCCGGTTCGGACCGCCCCACATGGCCCGTTCCACCCCGCGATGTTGGTACCCCAGCGCGATTTCCAGATGAAAGACCTGTTCGCCGTGGCACTGGAAACGAAAATGACCCGGCTCAATCACTCCGGCGTGCACCGGTCCGACCGCCACCTCATGCACTTCCGCACCTTGCATGGTGAAGAAATCGGTCACGCCGGGCGTAAGCGGGGCATCTTTAGAACGCCCCCAGGCATCGTGGCCGGGTCGATAACTGTGATGGAATCGGAGCGGTTTAAGCCAGGGGTGCCCCTCCGGGCAAACGCCCCATTGCTCGGCGATTTCCCGTTCAAATCCCTGTGCCTGCGGACACTGCGGCGTCAGCGCGGGATAGCGATCCTCCACGGCGGTGGACCAGCAGGCCAAACGGCCCGGGCCGTCGAAGGCCAGCACCGCAAACAAACGCACCGCCCCCGCTCCCCACGGCTGGCCAAACAGCGCGGCCAGGCGTCCCCCATCGCGGCACGCCTCAACGACGCGGGTACGAAATTCAGCGGCGCCAAGTTCCGGTATGTCCGCGGAAAGCACCGCTTCCTGGTGGCGAAAAAATCCGCCGATTCCCGTCGCCATCATGACGCGCCTCCCAAGGTGACAGTGATCTGGTGCAGCAGGTGATTCAGCGGCGCGGGTATGTTTACACCAAGCCACAACACCGCCAGCCCCAGAATGGCCGGAGGCAGGATTTGCCAGAGGCGGTCCGGCGGCGGAACCAGAGACCGCGGCTCGGGCCGGCCCTGCGCCATGGCCGGAAACACTCCGATCATCCGGATGAAAATCACGGCCAGCAGCGCTAAAACCAACCCCGCCACCCAAAGGTGGGAACCAGTGAACGCCGCCTTAAGAATCGTTAGTTCGCTTAAAAACATTCCGAACGGTGGCAGACCGCAAAGCGCCAAAAAACCGACGATCCAGAGCCATCCCGTGGCCGGCGCCGCGGTCAGCAACCCGCGGACGTCGGCGATGGTTTTGCTCTGGCCGCGGGCCAGAATATTGCCTGAAAGCAGGAACAACATCGCTTTGACCAGGGCATGGTTCAGCGCCTGCAACATCGCCCCAAAGATGCCGACGCCACCCAGCCCGACGCCAATCGCCAGCAACCCCATGTTCTCAACACTCGAATAAGCCAGCAGGCGTTTGTAATCGGTCTGGGCCAAAATGGACAGCGCCGCCACCAGCAACGAAACCAGGCCGAGGGCCAGCCACACTTCCTGGCTGAACGCGGTCAAACCGGCGGCAACGCAAACCTGCTGCATGCGCACCAGGCCCAGGAAGGCGCAGTTCAGCAGGGCGCCGGAAAGCAACGCGGAAACCGCCGATGGCGCCTCGCTATGGGCGTCCGGCAGCCAGGTGTGCAGCGGCGCCAAGCCCATCTTGGTGCCGTAGCCTACAAAAAGCAGCAGCGTGGCGGCTTTTAACCAGGGCCGTTGCAGTTGCCCAGCGTGCGTGACCAGATCGGAAAGCAGCATGGGCCAGCCGGCCTGGGCCGGCGGCGTCGCCGCCACCGCCAGGAAA
>JAKCCC010000554.1 GCA_021838985.1 Planctomycetota bacterium | reverse complement strand
CCTGATGACGAACAAAAATCTTCGCATGGCGCAAAGATTGTGAAGGATTGTGCTATAGACGGTACAGAGGTTATTAAAAATAGAGCACTTACGGAGATCTTCTGAATTTCAGCAGTGCCCTGTGTCCCGTCAACCTTCGCTTGACTTCGATTGACGGGATACCAGCCCGAAGTCCCGGCTAGCCGGGAACGGGTTGGGGTTGCCGCCATACGCCCACACCCCGCGTTAACGTTTGGGGCTATGAATATTTCGGTACTCCAGAGCTGCCAGCCGCGGGCTGGGAGGTAAGCCCCTGTAGGCAGTGGCGAGCAGTGGGCACGTCGGGACACAGCGCCAGCTGCTGCAACGCGACGCGTTGGCGAGGGCTCCAAACCAAGGGCCTGGGCGGGATGGGGGATTGCGCCGTGTGCGTTACGTCGCGCATGGCCATTGCCAGCGCGCGCAGGCCCAGCGCTTGAAGGCAGCAGCGGTTTAATTCATCCAAACCCACTCCGTGCAGCGCGCTGATCGCGACGCTCGGCCAGTGCAGGTCCGGGCCGAGCTTCAAACGCCGCGGCAAATCACTTTTGTTGATGGCAAGAACCAGCGGCGGGTGGCAGGTCGCAGCGTCATGGAGCCAGCGCAGCATGGCGGTCAGGTTGGAATCCCGCGGATCCGACGCAGTACCCGGCGGCCCATTGGTTTCACGGGACAGGTTTCGACCATGGGCCTGCGGAAGGGGTATGTCCTGGACGGTTCCGTCCAGCACCAGCACCACCAGGTCGGCTTGCCGCACTTGCTCCAAGGCGCGACGGATCGACTCCCCCTCCAGCCTTTCGGTGGTTTCCCGCAGGCCGGCCGTGTCGATCAGTTCCACCGGCAGGCAGATCGTGTCGGCCGTCAAGAGTGCGGCGGCGTTGACCCAATCGCGGGTGGTGCCCGCCTGGGCGCTGGTAATGCTGGCCGGGCGGCCACATAAAGCGTTCGCCAAGGTGGATTTACCGGCATTGGGCGGTCCGCAGAGCACCACTCGGGGCGGCCGCAGCAGATACCGCGTCGCCGGCAGACTTTCCAAAACCCACTGGGTTTCCATTTGCAGCCGCCAGAGCCAACGGCGGCGTTCCTCAGTTTTCAAATCCGCTTCGGTGGTCGCCAGCGCTTCCAGCCACTGGTCCGCCCAAGCGGCCAGTCCGGCGGCCAATTGCCCGGCAAAAATATCCAACGCGAAGTCACTGGCGGATTGGCAAACCGCCGCGAAAGTATCCTGGTAAAATGCCGGTGCAGCTGTAACGCCGAACAGCTCCGGCGGCGGCGGGTCGCCAGACGGAGGTCTCTCCGCCGATCGCTTTCGGACGCGGCCGGCGCGGCGCGGCGCGAATTCAGACGCGCGCGGCGGCGCGCCGAATGGTGAATTCACCACCGTGGCTCCCGCGGCGGCGAGAGCCCGCAGTACCGCCTCCAGCACCGCCAAGCCGCCATGCAGATGCATTTCCCAAGTCGTTGTGCCGCGACGGATGAGCAACCCCTGATCCAAAATAGTCCCGGCGTGGCTGAAGTCGCAGCGTCGCGCTTGCCCGGTGGCCAGCGTCGCCGGCGAGCCCCCCAGCGCGGCGAGCACCTGGTCCGCCTTCGGTCCGCTCACCGCAATCACGGCAATAGCGCCCATTTCCCATGCGGTTAAAACCATGGCCAGGGTTGGCGCCGCGGGCTTGCCCGTCGGGTTGGTTGAGTTCGTTTTCAGCATCCGCAGATCGCAAATTTGCGTTGGGGGTTGTCCTGAGAGGGGTGCGCAACGGTCTCAAAAATGGGGAAGCTGTTTCGTGGGTGCGCCAAACCATCTTCGCGGCTACACCTTGGCCGGATCCTCATTCGGCGCCCGGTCCCGTGCCGCATTCTTCGCCGGGACCCGCAACGGGTCACCCCCGTGTAATATAATCGAAGTCCAGCCAGTCGCGTTGGCACGCTGGCGCCGATAAACTTTATCCTTTCAGGAGCTGGGCTGTCCATGGCGCGCCGGGTAGTGTTTTTGATCACCGATCTGGACTTAGGCGGCGGTCCGCTCGTGGTGCGGCGGATTGGTCGCGGGCTGCGCCAGGCGGGGCAATGGCGGCCGACCGTGGTAAGCCTGAAACCGTCCGGCGTGGTCGGGACCCTGTTGCGGCACGACGACGTGGAGGTCGTATCGCTGCAGGCCCGGCATCCGGCGGACGCCGGCGCCGGGTACCGCTGGTTGAGACTGCTAAACCGGATCCGGCCCGAGGTGGTCGTCAGTGTGCTGTTTCACGCTAATGCGCTGGCGGCAGCGGCGGCGCCGCTGGGGCCGCCCTGCGTGTATCTGCAATCGGTGCACACGCTGCAACCCACACCCCGGTGGCACTGGGTCCTGCAGGGGCTGATGGCCGGACGCGGTGAGGGTGTGATCGCCCCCTCCCGGGCGATTCTGCGGCAGCTGGAAACCTACGGCTCCTTCGCCGCCGGCTACGTCGTGCCCAACGGCGTGGATGTGGAAACCCTGGCCAGGGCCGCGCCGATTCCACCGGAAAAGCGGCCCTGGCCGCCCGGGGCCCGCGTAGTCGGTTGTGTGGGCCGTTTTGATCCGGTCAAACAAATCGATCGGCTGGTGCGCGCCATGGCGTGGCTGTGGCGGGGC
>JAKCCC010000553.1 GCA_021838985.1 Planctomycetota bacterium | reverse complement strand
ATCCAGCAAGGCTACCAGCATACCACGGCGCGGCGTCGGAAGCATCCTGGCATTCCCGTATAGGGTGCATGTCCACGGCTGTACCGTGGCGGCAATGGAGACCGCGGGGCCACGGGCGCGTCCGAAAAGGCCTGCAGGCCCTGGGGTGGTGGCGAGCCGGTTCAGCCGGGATGAATCCCGGCGCCTGGGGCGATGTAGCTCCGTCGCAAGAACGGACACGCACGCCGCCCCCTCCGGTTCGTCGCAACAGCGCCCGGTGTCGCCAGCGCCGGCGTCAGCAGCAGGTCCGCGCCTATGCGGGGGGTCCAACTGACGCTGCCTCCCCCCACCTGCACGATCTTCAAACGGTCGGTGCGCACAACGACTCCTTCTCGTCAACTTCGAGGTCCATTGCTCCAGCCGGCCCCCCAGGCCAGCGCGGGCCGAAGATATCCAGTAAATAAACCTGAACTATGCGCTATGCCATGCCGCCGGGTAACTCCCTTTTGTGGAATTTTTTCCGGTTTGCGACAAAACGAAAGGCGATCCGGATGGGACGATAACCACAGCCGTGGACTTCGCTGGTTTTCGCGGCTTTATACCCCACCGGAATCCAGCATGGCCAAGGTCTTGAAACAGGTACGGTAAAAGCCCTGATCCCTGGTGAGTAGCCGGTCGGCCTGATGCAAGGCGTGCGCACCAATCAGAAAGTCTGCCGCCACCCTGCTGCGGGGGCCTCCACGGCGGCGATAATCCCTCCACGCCCGGCTGGCTTCCAGCGATGTTTCGAGCGACATTGGGCTGAACTAGACGCCCAACCGTTGCAGCGCCTCGCGCGCCGCCATCGGCGTCGGGAAGAACGCGCCGACTTCCGCCCACACCACTGCACACGCGACCAGTTGACCCTCGGCTATGCCACGCCGCAACAAATCTTTGGAGGATGGGCCGAAGGCGTGGTCGGCCCCGAAAATATCAAGCCGGACCTTGGTGTCGACGGCGGTAATCACCGGCGGCACTCTTTTCCGCGCAACTCCGCCATGAGGCGGTCTGTGGAATGACCCAATTTCAAGATTCCATAGACGGTTTTAACCGGATCAAGCGCGTCGGATTTGGTCAGAGTCGCCTTCCCCCCCCTGTTCGTGTACGTTCAACTGCTGGCCGGCGCGAATGCCGAGCCGCCGTCGCAGAGGCTTGGGGATGGTTATCTGCCCTTTCTCGGAGACGATTGTTTTCATACCGTCAGGGTATGAATTCCAACCTAAATTGCCAAGCTGCTTCCGGACCCGCCGGTATCAGGTTCGTCGCAACAGCGCCCGGTGTCGCCAGCGGTTCGGCGTCAAGCCCGTTTCCCGCTTGAACAGGGCGGGGAATTTCGTTTCGGCTACGCCACAATGTTCGCAGATCTTCCACAACGGCAGATCTGTGGTGGTCAAAAGGTGCTGGGCGCGGGCGATGCGCACGCGCCGGATTTCCTGCAGGGGGCTGCGCCCCAGGGCGCGCCGGCACTGCCGCTCCAGCCAACGTCGCGACACCGGCACGGCCCGCAAGACGTCCGCCATGTGGAGGTGTCCACAGGCCCGCTGGTTGATAAAGCGCAAGGCCTGTGCAAAAAGCGGATCGTCCACGGCCATCACATCCGAGGAATGCCGGGTAATGATGGGACCAGGCTCGACCAATTTCGCCTCGGCCGGCGCCGGTGCTCCCTGCATCGCGCGGTCCAGGCAGGCCGCGGCTTCAAACCCGATTTTTTCCCAAGGAATCGCCACGCTGGATAAGGCCGGCTGAGCCATCTCACAGATGAATTCATCATTATCGACCCCAATAATGGCTATCCCTTCGGGAATGGGCAGGCCGGCCAGGTCACATAATTCCGCGACTTCCCTCGCCCAGGCGTCATCGGTGACGAAAACGCCCACCGGCTGCGGCAACCCTTTCAGCCACGTCTGCAGCCGCCTCTGCGGACCAATAATGCCCGTGTTCTTGCGACGGTGCTCCATCGCGGCCGTCAGGGCGTAGGTCAGGGGTTGGCGGCCGGCCAGCGCGAGGCGGGCGGCATAGCCCTTCAGGCGATCGCCGCTGCCGGGCACGTCCGGCATGCCGACCATGGCGAAGTGCTGAAATCCGCGCTTAAGGAACTCGGCGGCGACGGCGGCGCCTACGGCTCGATTATCGATGTTCACCAGGGGGCGAAAAGCTGCGTGCGGCGCCAACACCCGGACCAGCGGAACGCCCTGCCGCCGCAAGATTTTCGTAATCGCATTTTCCTGCAAATGCGCGATGACGCCGTCGGGTTTCCACCCCAGCAGAACCGGCGGTGGAGTGCGCGTGGGCGTGTGCCGCAGGACCCAGTCCCGCTTATCGCAGGCGTAGGTGCGCACGCCACGCAATACGCCGCGGTTGCAGCCCTCGCCCCAGTCGATGATGACGACAATATGTTTCACGCCTGGCCGCGCAGCCAGGGGCCCTGGGGGCCGCCAGGAGACGCTCTTACGCATGGCCGCCATTATAGCCGATAGCGCTGTATCACCCTTTGCGTATTGCTTCGCGCGGCGCGAAGATGTTTTCCGTCGCAAGGATTACGAGGATCGGCGGAGCGTTACCCCCGGCAGGGATCACCCCGGCGACGCTTCGAGGCGGGGGCCATATGTTTG
>JAKCCC010000552.1 GCA_021838985.1 Planctomycetota bacterium | reverse complement strand
TGGCCACCTGGCCGATGAGGGCATCGGCCCTACATAGCCCGGAGCGTAAGCGACGGGTAACGCCGGGCGAACCGCCTCAGCCTGTGCACGGTTACAAGTTTCCTAGGGCGTGTTATGAACTTTCGGGCAAAGACCTGCACATTCTTCGAAACGCAGGCCTTTCTGGGGGGGGGCGGGCATCGCGCCGCAGCGATTCGCCCCGCAGCACCGGGTAAACTGTGGCATCTTGCCCGCCGCCGCCAGTCTCTCCTCGCCGACCGGCGGGCGGCACGCCCGCCCCCAAACGCACCCTTTCCATCGTAGGGCATGGTTTTCAAGTTCATAACACGCTCTAGCCCCCAGCGTAAGCGCGGGGTCTGGGCGCGTGACGGCAATCCGAACCCGTCGCTTACGCTCCGGGCTATGAACCAAAGACCGCGAATACCTCATAGCCCCAAGCGTAAGCGCGGGGTCGGGTTTGGGCCGGTGAACGGTTACGATTTTTGTTCATCATCAGGACAGCATGTTCCGCGGGGGACCGCTACCCCCGGCATAGCCGGGGGCTATGGGTTTGGTTGCGGCTTCGCCGCGCTGGGATAATCACTTGCCGTCCTTACCCCGCTGCGCGAAAAAGGCGCACTGGAAACGGCACTGGCACGCCCAATCTGTCATGCCCCCACGGGTCGTTTCCACCGGCGGCAACCAGGAGCATGGGCAGATCGCCCCCGACTGGGTATAACATGCCGGATGATGAAGCCGCAGTCGCGCCGGAGCGGCGCTTTTGATCCTTTGAATCGGTTGGAGCGTTCCGGCCTGGGGTTGCTGTTGGCCGGAATCATCGCTTTTGGCGTGGTGACGGAAATTCGCTCCGGCGGATTCCTGGAACGGCGCATGACCGACGTGGATACGTATTTCCGCGCGGCGTGGGCGGTGCGCGTTCACCGGGATCCCTACCAGGTCACCGACTCCAACGGCTGGCACTACAACTATCCTCCGTTGCTGGCCATTCTGTTGTATCCACTGGCGGATGCGCCGGCGGGCGCCAGCCGGGCCGGACTGCTTCCGTACCCTCTGTCCGTGGCGATTTGGTTTATTTTGAGCGTGGGATTCGCCTGGGTCGGGACCTGCTGGCTGGCGCGGGCGTTCGAGAAAACTTCGCCTGACCCGAGGGTGCGGGATCAACCGCGTTATTGCCGCCGCTGGTGGGCGCTGCGCATCATTCCTCTGCTGGTCTGCCTGCCGGCGCTGGGGCGGGCGCTGGCCCGCGGACAAGTGGATGTGCTGCTGCTGCTGCTGCTCTGCGCGGCGGGGGCGCTGCTGGCCTATCATCGGCGGCTGGGGGCGGGATTCTGTATCGGCCTGGCGGCGGCGTTGAAACTATTTCCAGGATTTCTCCTGCTATACGCTATCTGGCGGGGGCGCCCGCGGATCCTCTTAGGCGGCGTGCTGGCGCTGGCGCTCGGTATGATCGTAGTACCGGTGTTGGTGATGGGCCCCCATTTCACCCTTGCGGCGTATCAGCGGTTCAATCAAGTTTTGATTGAACCGGCCCTGGGTCTGAATCACAACCGCAGCCGCGGTAAGGAATTATTCGATATCAACCGGACGGATTCCAACTCCTTTGAGGCCGTGCTCAACAATACGCTGCATATCGGCGCCCTGGTTAAGAATCAGAGGCCCCCCGCCCCGACGCGCCCGGAGAAAATCGCCGCGTGGATCATCGGTCTGGCGCTGTTGGTGGTAACGCTGCAGCTGGAACGCCGGCGACGCGGCTATGATGCGGTGGGACGCAATCTTTTTCTGGGCGCCCTGACCGTGCTCATGTTACCGATGATTCCGATCTGTCACCCCCATTATTTTTGCCTGGCGCTGCCTCTGGTCATGGTGCTGCTGGAGGCGCGCTGGCGACGGGACCAAACCCTGCCCATCGGCTGGCCGCTCGGCGCGGCGCTGGGGTTCTTTTTACTGTCCCATCTTCTCACCGTGCTGCCGCCGTTCCGGCTTTTGCGCGGCCTGGGCCTGGTGACCTATGGCGGCCTGGGCCTGTGGCTGGCCTGCTTGGTGACGATGTGGCGCTACCACGATCCGCCCGCGGCGACGAGGCTGCTGGAATAGCGCTATTGACCGCCTGGCCGCCTGAGATTAAAGCCGCGCAGTTATACTCCGTTTGGCCTGTAATCAGACATTTATTCTACGCGACCGTTAATGGGATATCTGATTTGGTATTATGGCCGGAAAATCGGCAGTTTTCCGCATCGTTCGCTCCCTATAATGTATCGTCCGAGGCGGCGTTGAGTATAAAACCTGCAACCTCTTCCCATCGGTTCACCGCGCTGAAGGTCGCCGTAGCGACTCTGCGACATGGTGCTTACGATTCTTCATCTCACGCGAGGCCGCGTTGAGTATCAATGAAAAGGCGGCAGGTCTGGAGACCTACACCACAGGCTGGAGACCTGCGGCAAATGCTTGTGGTGCAGACCTCCAGGTCTGCCGGAGAGCTATACTCCGTTTGGCCCGTAATGAGACATTTACTCTCCGCGACCGTTAATGGGATATCTGATTCGGTATTATGGCCGGAAAATCAGCATTTTTCCGCAGCTTTCGCTCCCTATAATGTATCGTCCGAGGCCGCGTTGAGTATAGAAGCGGATTTC
>JAKCCC010000551.1 GCA_021838985.1 Planctomycetota bacterium | reverse complement strand
TCCCCTGTTTGATCAGTGGCGGAAGTTAGAGTTGGGCGGCCTTCCCGCCACGGCCGGCGCGGCGCCGGCGGGGGCGGTAACGGATGCTCCGCGGGCCACCGCGCCGGTGGCGCGACCTACGCCAGGAAAGCCTTGAGTATGACCTCGACCGCCACGGAATCTTTCTCGTCCGCTCCCGCGGCCGCGGCCCCGGGAGCAGCGCGAGCCCTACCGGTGCTGCAGCCGCCGCCGGCCAACCGCTGGCTGAGCGCCCAGTACGCGCTGGTTTATTTTTTCCTCGGCGTGGTGCTGGTGTGGATTCTGAGCGGCTGGTACAAGGTCGGACACGGTGAAGTGGCTCTGGTGCAGCGGCTGGGGCAGTATTTGACCGGGCCGGACGGCAAACCGGAACTGATGGAGGCGGGGCTGCATTATCATCTTCCCTGGCCAGTGGACCGGGTGTATATCGTTCCACTATCGCGTGCGGCGCTTCTACCCATCACCGATTTTAACACCTCGCCGGCGTCGTATGAGCAACACCGCAAGCAATTAATGCGCGCCGGCATGCCGCGCCAGGTGGTGGACGCCATCTACAATCCCTACCTGATCACCGGCGATCAGAACATCCTGCACGCCCAGATTGCGGTGCAATATGAGATATCCCATCCTTTCGCCTATCTGACCTCTGTGTATCAGCCGCCGAATTTAGCGCCGGGGGCCGGCCGTCTGAACGTGCTGCGACTGCTGACCGATCACCAATTGATTCGGAAAATGGCCGCCGCGAACGTGGAGGAGGCGTTGTATTCCGGGCATCAAAAGCTCGAGTCGGAAATCTTCAGCGTCACGCGGCCGCACCGAGGCTTGCAGGCGCCGATAGACGCATTGGGTTTGGGGATTCAGATCCAAAGCGTGTCGTTGAAATCGGTGCGCTGGCCGAAGGCGGTGGATCAGGCGTTTTCAGCGGTTCTGAACGCCCGCCAGAGGGAAGATCGCGAGATCCAGGATGCGAAAAAGACCGCCAACACCCTGACCACCCTCGCCATGGGCGAGGCGGAGGCGGTCGTGCGCAAGGCCAAGGCCGCGGCGCGGCGGCGGGTCAACGAGGCGCAGGGGGAGAGCCAGGCGTTTTCACAAATCTATGCGCAATATCGCGTAAATCCTCGCGTCATTACGCTGAAACTGCTCAGCGATGCCCTAGGCGGTGTGATGCGCCACGTGGACCGGGTATTTTTCGTCCAGCCGGGCCAGCAAATTTTACTTTCCCTGCCGCCGCCGAAGAAGAAAATCGTGGTGCCGACGGCGCCGTAATAGAAAAGAGCCAGTGGACAGTGGAGAGTGACGATGGGGAAAGAGATGGCAATGGCGAAAAGGAAGGGCGGATGATATGGTAGCGCCGGCGCAGGCGATTCAGACGCGGCAATTGACGAAAATCTATCCGGGGTTCTGGAAGAGCCAGAAGGTCCCCGCCTTGCTGCAGCTGAATCTGCAGGTCCAATCGGGTGAGATCTTCGGTTTGTTGGGGCCGAATGGCTCCGGCAAAACCACGACCATCAAGTTGCTGCTGGGTTTGATTAATCCCACCGCGGGCGAGGCCCAGGTAATGGGCCGGCCGGCCGGGGATCAGGAGACGCGGCGGCGCCTTGGCTACCTGCCGGAGGAAAGCTATCTGTACCGCTTTCTTAACGCCCGGCAGACGCTCGATTTTTACGGCCGGCTTTTCAATATGAACCGGGTGCAGCGCCGCCGGGCGGTGGACTACTATCTGGATTTCGTGGGACTGGACCCGGCGGTGCGCGGACGGCGCATCGGCACCTATTCGAAAGGCCAGACGCGTCGGGTGGCGTTGGCCCAGGCGCTGCTGAATAATCCCGACCTGATTATCATGGACGAACCAACGTCCGGTCTGGATCCAGTGGGGATCCTGGAAATCAAGAATATGATTTTGCGCCTTAAACAGGCTGGAAAAACGGTTCTGCTATCCACGCACCAGTTGGCCGATGTGGAGGATGTTTGTGATCGCCTGGTGATTCTCTATCGCGGGCGGGTGGAAATGAGCGGCGCGCTAAGCGATCTTCTGGAACGGCGCGACGTGTTTCAACTGGAAGCGCGGCAGGTTTCGCCGCAACTGCAGGAACGACTGGTTGCCTTGACCCGCGAAAGCGGAGCGACGGACGTCCAGATTATTCGGCCACGGGCGCGCTTGGAGGACCTGTTTAAACGTTTGGTTGACGCCAAGCGGCAGACCGAGCGGGCGGGAAAATAGGTTCTAGTGCTTTGCCAATCGATAAATTTCTGGTGGGAGAAAGAGCCTCGGACCCGCCACCGAACCCAAAGCACCGGCCTTTAGGCCGGTGAACGGCGGCGGCCGAGATACCGGAACGCTCGGTGCTGACCAAGCGCTGGCACTAGCGACGAGCACCGGGAACCTGAAAGCTGGAACCTGAACAGCAGGTGCATTCTATGGGTTGGAATTGGTTTGGCCCCCTCGCGACCACGCGGTGGGTATTTTCCGCCAAGTTGGGGCGTTACGGCCTGGTGCCGCAGCAGCACCTGGGGTTGGTGTCTATTCTCGCGGCGGTGTTGGTCGGCGTACTGATCCTGGCGTTCATTCTCGTAGCATTTCGGGACTTGGGAAGGCTGCGCACCGGTATCTG
>JAKCCC010000550.1 GCA_021838985.1 Planctomycetota bacterium | reverse complement strand
CGCATGAAGTGCGCATAGGCGGCCTCCAAAACCTGGAGCATCAACCGGCGCTGTAATGGATCCCGAATGGTGGTGTAAACGCGATAATGTCGGCTGCACAAAACCACGCCCTGGGCGGGACCTGTGCTCCAGGGGCGGACCCTCAACGGCCGGGTGGCGATCTGACGGCGTTGTATGGCATTCAAGGTGGCCGGCCAGCGCGGCGCCGTCGCGCAGCCGGCGCAGACGAGAGCCAGAAAGAAAAGCGGGTTAAGACAAAGTCGCGGCAGATATTTCAGGCGGCAAATCCTTTGATCCCAGCCACGGGTGTGCTCATCTTTCGGGGCCGGGATCCTCGGTAATTCCTGATGGTCGGTCCGTGAACGGCCGTTTCCGTAGCCGGCGATGTCCCCATCGCCGCTGCGATCAATGTCCACCACCCCTTTACCACCGGGATTCCCCGAAAATTGTCAAACTCGCGACCATTATAATGGCTGGGAACGAATTTGACACCGTGCCTATGCCGGTTAAGATGATTCGAGTATTGCTGTCTCCCCGGTCGTCCACGGTGGAATGGACAGAACAGGCAAATTCCCGCCGGGATGAAAATGGCAATCGTTTCTGGGAAAGGAATCGTTTCATGTCCAGGCTGTATTCACTGGTCAAGTTCAAGTTGTCACGGGTGGTTGCCGTACTGGCCGGATTGGCCCTGCTAGGGGGTATTGTCGTCGCAGCCCAGGCCCAGCCGTCGCACCCCGGCCTGCGGGTCCGCAGTGTCATCGTTGGTCGGGTGGTGAATTTCCGAGGCCAGCCGGTGCGTGGAGCATTGGTCCGTGCCATTCGGATTGGGCTAAAACTTGTCCGAGTCGCCCGTAGCGGCGGGAAAGGATTCTTCGCCATACGCAACGTCCCACCCGGACGTTATCGCGTGCTGGCGTTTAAACGAGGTATTGGTAGCGGACATGTTCCTCATCCCGTGATCGTACGTCCGCACCAGGTGACCCATGTCGGCGTGATCAAACTGCGCCATCGACACACGCCGCATTGACCAAAGGTCCATAAGGTTCATCTGCTCTAAAAATGGTCCGTAGAGCCCACGCCCCCGTAGCGCCGACGCCCTCGTCGGCTGGTCGTCTGGCCGATGAGGGCATCGGCCCCCGCATGGGGCGCAGCCCCGGTTCATCCCCCGGCGGTCGAAGATTCGCTCCTGGAGAGCGCCCGCGGGGCATGCACGACTGTGGTTCATTCCAAGACGCGGGTTTTACGGGGCCCTGTCAGGGCTAGATCCGCGGGGCTATTCTTCTGCGCCGGATGACCATGGTGATGTGGCCGGGGCGACGGGCGGCCGTGGATTGCGGCGAGGATTTTGCGGGTGACACTGGCGACAGGGACTTCGTCGAGATCAGATGCCCAACGGTGGGCCAGATACGACTTGGGGCCACAGGTGGGCAAACGTACGGTGGTGGGCACCGCCGCGGTGCTGGCGGTGAAGACCAGGTAATCCATGGTGCGATGGGTCAGCTGGTGCCGTAGGCGCACGGGGGTGGGGTACACGGACACGTCGATGGCTAAGGCCTGGCGCAGGAGCCCCCGCACGCGGGTTGCGGTCAGCGGCTGGCCGTGGCGCTCGAAGGTCGGAAACTCCCATAGGTGCGCCCAGAGTCCTCCGCCCGGCCGCTGCAGCAAGAGCCGAGCTCCTGGAGCTTCGACGACTGCCGCCCAGCGCTGCCATAACGGAGTTGGACCCCGCGTTGAGCGGGCGGGCAGGCGCGCCGCTGTGCCGCGGCGTCGGGCCAGACATAGGCCACGCGCCGGACAAACCGGGCAGCGGGGAGCAGTCGGGGTGCAGACGGTGGCGCCCAGCTCCATCAGGGCTTGATTATACGTGCCAGGGTCGTGGTGGGGAACCAGCAGCGTGGCTGCTTGCCAGAGCCGCTTCCGCGTGGCCGGCCGGGCGATGTCCGCGTGAAGATTCCCCAGGCGGCATAGAACCCGCATGACGTTGCCGTCAAGAACCGGCACGCTGCGACCAAAAGCGATGCTGGCCACCGCGCCGGCGGTATAACGGCCAATCCCCGGGAGCGCCAGCAATTCGACCATGGTTGATGGAAATACACCGTTATATGTTTTCATGATGATGCGTGCGGCATCATGCAGTTGACTGACGCGGCGGTAATAGCCCAGACCGGCCCAGAGTTCCAGGACCTGCTGCTGCGGCGCCGCGGCCAAGGCCTGCACGTCGGGAAACCGCCGCAAAAAACGCTCATAGTAAGGCTGGACCGTCGCCACCTGTGTTTGCTGGAGCATCACTTCGGAAATCCAGATAGCGTAGGGATCGCTGGTTCGGCGCCAGGGCAGATCGCGTTGATGGCTGAAAAACCAGGGCCTCAAGGCTTCGGACAGTGGCGTGGCAAGGGCGCGCCATCGGGCGTTGGGCGCTGGCTGGTATTTGGCCTTCATAGACAACACCGTACCAAATTGTATCCACGCGCCGCCCAGGCAGCATCGTATTAACGGAATGACAGCATATCCACAATAAAATCTTAACCACCACAAGCGGTGGTAGTAAAAATATTCCACACCACAAGTCTTGTGGACAAAAGGCTTTACGGTTGTGGAAAACCTGTTCCTCAAGATTTAGTGAAAAGAATGCTTG
>JAKCCC010000549.1 GCA_021838985.1 Planctomycetota bacterium | reverse complement strand
CAGGAACGTATCGTAATGGTCAACGGCGTGTGCCACGACTTGCCCCTTCATTAGTCCTGGGCCGCGCATCAGCAGCGGAATGCGAAGCGAGGTTTCATACATATTCAGAGGAGCGGTGCTGTTGCCTTTGCCCCATATTCCGTGATGCCCCAGACAGCAGCCGTGGTCCGAGGTGTAGACGACCAGCGTATTTTCCAGACGCCCGGTTCGCTCCAGGAATTCCAGGATGCGGCCAAGGTTACGGTCTATTTCCGTAACGGCGGCGTAATAACCGCGCCGACGGGAAATAATATCCTCCGGTTGGGGCGACTCGGGAAACCTTCCTTCATCCTCCCGCCACGGATGCGGGTGATAGGCTGGCAAGTCGGAAAACGAGGCCGCCCGGTAAAGCGCCACCAGTTCGGGATCGTGGGCGGATGATTCGTACGGAGAATGCGTGGCAATATAGCCGACATTGAGAAAAAAGGGGCGATCGTGCGGGGCCTGGCGGAGAAATTCTAGCGCGTAATCGGTGATATGCCGGCTCTTGTTACCACGGAGCCGCAGGCCCTCGCCGTTGAGATGGTACGTGTACTCGGCATTATGGGTTCCCTGGCTGCCCGGAAGGCCGAAGCACCACTGGAAGCCGCGCGGCGTTTGGTGCGATCGGCCCAGGTGCCACTTGCCGCTTAAGCCGGTGTGGTAGCCGCAGTCGCACAGCAATTCCGGCAGAGTTTGCTCCTCCACCAGCCAATCGCGTCGAGCGATACGGGGGTCGCCCTCTTCCAGCCAGTCGTGCAGGCCGACCTGCGAGGGGGTGCGGCCCGTCATCAGGCAGGCGCGGGCGGGCGAGCAGACCGGGCAGGGCGTAAAGGCGTTGGCGAAACGAACGCCGTCGGCGGCGAGGCGGTCAAGATTCGGGGTTTGCAGTTCGCGGTTTCCATAGCATCCCGCCGCCCAGGCCCCATGATCGTCCGTCACAAAAAGCAGGATATTTTTCATGGGAATCCCGCTGACCATCGGGACAGCACTTGAGATGTTCATAAAACCTCCGCAGGTACGTTATTCGCGGTAATCTCCGTACCACCATACCCCAATCTCCATGTTTTTTCGCGCCACGCGAAGATTTTATGCCGCCTGGAGCAACGGCACCGGCGTGACGGAGCGTGCCGCCAGCAGGCTGCTGATGATTTCGCACCCCCGGTCCGTCCGCCCTTAACGCTGCGTTCCGGGAACCTTTTAATCAGGCCAAGGGCTCCAGCAGGGCGGCACCGGCGTTATTGGTAAAATCTTTGCGTAATCGATGGCTTTTTATGTTATTGGATCGATTTTTGAATGGCGTCCCCGGTTCACTCCTTTTTGAAGATCAGCAGATAGTTGAAGCCGCGGAGGAAGTAATTGCCTTCCACTGCGGCGGAATGCCAGTGCCGGCGCAGAAGTTTGCGGTTATGCCGAACCACGGCAATGACGTCGATGGGCCGGAACCATTCGCGCAACAGAGCGAACAGCTCAAAGCCGATGGGCATGAATGGCCGCCCCTTTTTAAAAGAATCGCTGACGTAGACGGCCAGGTACCGGCGGTGGCGCAGGACTCGGCGGCATTCGCGAAACACCTGCCGCATGGCTTGATAATAGGGATTCAGGCCGCCGGCCGCAGCCGGGGCGCCGGCGTCGAGTTGGCCGAGGCAGCGGGGATCATCTGAATAATGCACATGCGTTCCGTACGGTGGGTCCAGGAATATGCAATCCACGCTCTGCTCGGCCAGCGGCAAGTGGCGGGCATCCGCCGGGGCAATATCCGGACGGCGTGGTGTCAGATCAAAGCCTACCGCCGTTCGGCCCAGCTCCCGGGCCACATCAAGGCAGGTGCCGCTGCCGGCCATGGGGTCCAAGATCACATCCCGCGGACGGGTATAGCGCTGCAGCAGGTTCCATATGACCCAGGCCGGCGTAGCGCCGACGTAATCCTTGTCCCCATGCGGTTCCCGGCCGTAATCCTGGGACGGATATTCCCAGAGAGTGGTGGTTTGCAGGGTCAGGGGAGGTTTGGGCATGGAAAGCCTTCAGCGGCCGGCGATCAGCTTCCAGGTGTCAGCATTCGGCGGTTGGCACCGCGATTTATCGTGGCGCCCACCGCCCCCGGGATTCCGGCCCGAAAGTTCGCTGCCTGCCGCACCGGTGCTGAAAGCTGATAGCTGACCACGAACAGCTCCGCACTACCAGCCGGAGGCACGCGAGTTTTTCTCCAGGCGGTGCCGCTGGGACCACCAGCGTTCCAGCGGCCCCAGGATGGCCGCCAGCACGAACATCCAGACCACGACCAGCAGCACGGTCTTGGCCCAACCCGCATCCGCAGGTGCCGGCGCCGCGCTGCGCCCGGTGGCACGGGCCGGGCTGACGACCGCGGCCACAGCGGCTGCGGTGGCGCCCACCGTCACCGCCGCGGCGCAAACGACGGCCCCGGCGAATCCGCGGATCGTTGTCCTGAAAATGGCGGGGGCGCGGGGCACGCCGTCGACCGCAGGGTCTCCCGCATGGTCTTCGGGGCGACGCTTCGGCCGGGATAAATCCGGCGGCTCGCCGCGGGGGCAGCGTGCTAAGCCGCGAGTCACCCCCAAGAGACTGTTAGGCGACTCGACAAAACTTGCTCGCCTGCCGGTG
>JAKCCC010000548.1 GCA_021838985.1 Planctomycetota bacterium | reverse complement strand
ATCGGTGTATCGACCGCGGAATGTTCCAGGGCGTTTTCAACCAAGTTCGAAAAAAGCTGCTCCAGCAGCAGCGGATCGCCGGGGATAGGCGGCAAATCATCCGGAACGGCGATCTGCAGTTCGCGTAGCCCGGCCGCCGGGCGCCAGCGTGCGGCGATGGCGCCAAGTAACTCCCGCAGATCGAGCGTTTCCCGCCGCATGACCACGGAGCCGGATTCCAGCCGGGTCATTTCCAACAATTTCCCGATGAGCCGTTCCAGATGTTCCGCTTCCGCAGTGATCGTGGCGAGCCATTGGCGCTGTGTTTCGGGCGCCATGGCGGCGCCGGCCTGGAGGATCCGCTTGGCCGATTCAGTGATCGTCGCCAGCGGACTACGCAGATCATGGGAGACGGCCGACAGCAGGCTGTTGCGCAACAGTTCCACTTCCGCCCGCTCCCAGGCGCGTTGGGCTTCCGTGGATAGCATCATCCGCTCCATGGCCACGATAATTTGTTCCGTAAAAGATTCCAAGGTGCGCATTTGATCGGGATCGGTCAGACGCGCTTCCGGCCCGGGAATCATCCCCAGCGCCCCCAGGGTGGACTGGACCCCTTTCAAGGGCAGATAGACGCCCCGGGCTGATGGCAGCGTGTCCGTGCTGGCGCCGGCCGCTGCGTTGTGCCGGATAACCCAATCCGCCACGCTGCGTTCCTTCTCGTCCAGCGGCAGGGGGTCCGAACCTTCCGCCAGCCTGGGCAACGCTCCCTCCACCGGCTCCAGGATGCCCACGGGCGAGGCGAAAAATTCCGATACATGCCGCACCGCCGCCCGCACCAGACGGGCGCGATCGGGACATAGAATCAGGGCCCGGCTCAACTGCAGCAACGCCTGCGTGCGCTGCTCGCGTAACCGCGAGAGCCGTTCCTGGTGGCGCAACTGCGTGGTCAGGGCGCTGATGGACAGGCCGGTGATCAGCATGGCCCCCAGGCTGATCAAATATTGCGTATCGGAAACCCGCAGAGCGTAATAGGGTTGGACCATCGTGAAATTGAAGGCCAGGGCGCTGAGCCCGGCGGTGAGGATGCCCGCGGCCCGGCTATAGCGGGCGGAAATCCAGAGCACGCCCAGCAGATAAAGCATGATCACGTTGATATTGGACAAGCCCAGCCCGTGATGCAGCAACATGCCCAGCACGGTGTTGAGCGCCACCACGGCCACCGCCCAAGCCAGCCCCCGGCGCTCCGGCGGCTGGGGCAGCTCGGCCTGCGGTCGGTGCGGGGCGGGCGACTCCTGGATCAGCAGCAGTTGGATCGGGCCACTGGTGCGGATAAGGTCGTCCAGCATGGGCCGCCGGAACCAGCGCCTCCAGCCGTGGGTGGCAGGTTTGCCGACCAGAATGCGGGCGACATTATGGCTGCGGGCATAGGCGATAATCTCGCGGGCGGGGTTCAGGCCGGAAAGGGTGACCGCTTGGCCACCCAGTTGCTCCGCCAGATTGAGCGTCTGGGCGACCCGATTGCGGTCCGTATCCGACAGGCGCAGATGATGCGGTGTTTGCACATAGACGGCCAGCCACGGCGTTTTCCGTACCGCCGCCATGCGGGCCGCCGTGCGCACCAGGTTGACCGACGACGGGGAGGGGCCGACGCAGACCATAACCCGTTCCGACACCGCGGCCAGATCGCCCGGAGCCGGGGTGCCGCGGAAAGTGTCGATATCACGATTGATACGGTCCGCGGTGCGGCGCAGAGCCAGCTCGCGCAGGGCGAGCAGATTTCCGAAGGTGAAGAAGTTGCGCAAGGCGGCTTCGGCGCGATCGTGCGCGTAGATTTTGTCCTCCCGCAGCCGCTCAATGAGCTTTTCCGGCGGCAGGTCCACCAGCTGTACTTCCTCAGCGCTTTCAAAAACGGAGTCCGGCAGTGTTTCGCGGACCTTCACCCCCGTGGCGCGTTCCACCACGTCGTTGACGGATTCGAGATGCTGAACATTCAACGTCGTATAGACATCGATGCCGGCGGCTATCAGTTCCGCGACATCCTGCCAGCGTTTGGCGTGCCGCAGGCCGGGCGGGTTGGTATGGGCCAGTTCGTCCACCAGGATCAGCTGCGGCCGGGCCATCAGCGCCGCGTCCAGGTCGAACTCCTTGAGTTCCGTGCCGCGATAGTTAACCATGCGGTACGGCAAAATATCCAAGCCGAGCAGCAGGGCCTCGGTCTGGGGACGGATGTGCGGCTCGGCGTAGCCGACCAGCACCTTAACGCCGGCGACGGCCTTCTGGCGGGCTTCTTCGAGCATGGCGTAGGTTTTACCGACCCCCGCCGCGGCGCCAAAAAAAATTTTCAGCTTGCCGCGCTGCTGCCGGGCCTCCTCGGCGCCGATTTCGGCCAGCAGGGCGTCGGGGTTGGGACGTTCGTCAGGCATCCTAGCACCAGTTTCAACCATCAGGCCGACCACCCGCTGCTTCATTCAGCGTTCGTACTTGGTAGATACGACAGTATCGACTCCTAGTGCCGCGGGAGCAAGCCGGGGCGGGGAGTGACAGCGATTCCGCAGGGCGGGTCGCTGAAGCCGACAGGACAGCGGGTTGGGCGGTTTGGAGGCCAGAGGCAGATTCGCAGGGGCGTTTTTCGGCGGGGTGGACGGGGAATCCCTGCGGCGCGCCGGTG
>JAKCCC010000547.1 GCA_021838985.1 Planctomycetota bacterium | reverse complement strand
CCCGGGATTGCGTTTGCGTCGCGCGGCTGCGGCGGCAGCCTGGAGCACGGGGGTGGCCGTTCTCCGGATCGCCTCCAGGAAACTTTATGGCGACTCGACTAAGCCCGCCCGCTGGCGGGCAAGCCGCGGTGCTTTCCGAACGGTGAGCGCAGCGCGCCATCGGGTTAAGGGTTTTCCCTAGCGCCGGTCGGCGGAGTGTTCCGATGCCCAATCCCGGCTTTAGCTGATGGCGGCCGCGTCCCGGAAGGTTATTCTGCACTTGGTTAGTTGCGAAGTTGCGTAACAAATGTACGCCGTGGATGGAAGCAGCGCCCGATGGCCCGAAAACTTAACCGACGGATCTGCGAACTGCTGGCGGATTACTTCACCGTGCTGGCCCATCCCGTGCGGGTGCGCATTTTGTGTGCCCTGCAAAAGCGGCCGCGGACCGTCTCGCAGATCGCCGCCTACGCGGAAGTTTCACTGCCCAACGTATCCCAGCATTTGCGGCTGTTGCGCGACAAGGGGGCCGTGCTGACTGAAAAGCGCGCCCAGCAGGTTTACTACCAGGTGGCGGACACCCGGCTGCTGCAGGCGGCGGACCTGATCCGCGAACTGTTGCTTGAACAGACCCGGCGGCAGGCACGTCAAGCGGCCGGCGCGCTGTGGGCGGCGCCGCTGAGGGAGACTTTGGCGCGGACTGCGGCTGTAGCTCCACAGCGTAGAGGGGGGGATCGTGGAAATACTGGGCGAGAAGTAACTGGGCAGTAATTTGTGAAAATATTCACATAGTGGAATGTCGCGATTGTGGGAACAGGAAAGTGCGAGCCGGAAACAACCTACCGGATAAGGGCTGGTTTAATGAATCAGTCCTGAAAATATTCACATACGCACGGGTAATAATCTTCGTGTGGTGGCAAATGGAACGGCGCAACATCCTGGTTGACGGACTATAGGTATGGCGTGGCGGACAGTTGGTGAAAATATTCACAGGATTCGCAACGCGAGAACCGTGCGGGGGCAGAGTCTGGGGAGCTGCCAATTGCTTGTAGGAGATTTCAAGATGACAGGGAAACGGAGATTGGTTGCCGTGGCGGCGATGGGGCTGGCCCTGGGCGCCGCGGCCCAAGTGCGGGCAACCACGGGATACCAGTTGCTGGGGATTGGGCAATACCAAATGGGCATGGCGGGCGCGGTGGTCGCAGCGCCCGGCGATCCCATGACCGCCATCAGCAATCCCGCCGGCCTGGCGTGGCTTCAACCGCAGGCCGCGTTTTCCATGGAAGGGTTTTTTCCGGAGCGCGAGGCGAATTTTGGCTCCGGTACCATCGGCAGCCATTCCAATGTCTACGGCGTACCGGCCCTGGGCTGGTTGGCGCCGGCCTTTGGCCCGCATCTTTATTTCGGTGGCGGCTTCTATGGCACCTCCGGCATGGGCGTGAACTATCAGCAATCCAATTACCTGGGAGTGGGGCAATCATTGGAGGGATACAGTGACATATCTTTTGCCAACATCGCACCGGCCTTGGCGTGGAAAGGCGGAAAACATTGGAGCCTTGGTGTCGCGGTTAATGTCGCTTATGAAACCGCTTCCTTTCAGCAGACCGTCCAGACCACCACCTCGCCCTCCACCATCTATGGACTGAACTTGGCCAACTCGACCAGCGCTTTTGGTCTGGGGGCAACGGTGGGCGGGCTTTATGAGCTGAACCGCTATGTCACGCTGGGACTGACCTATCGCAGCCCGATTATTTTTACACCGCTGACGTGGCAGGCCAGCCATCAAGATTTGTCTATGCAGGGCGGTCCCACCGGTGGGCCGGGCCAGTACAGCGCCCATCTAAATTATCCCGAGCAGGTGGCTTGGGGCGTGGCCTGGCATCCGACCGCGCGGTGGACCGTCAGTGTGGAAGGTCAGTGGATCAATTGGCATGAAACCATGAACCACTTCAATATTTATGGTCCGTGGAACGGAACCACCCACGTCACTTTGCCCATGCATTGGCATGATGAGTGGGTGGCCAACCTCGGGCTGCAATACGCGGTCAACAAGTGGTTGACGGTGCGCGGCGGTTATGCCTACGGCAGTAATCCAATTGGCTCGCAGGATCTGGCCAGCAACCTGATTCTCCCGGCGATCATGCAGCACCAGGTGACCGTGGGCGCCACCGAGCAGCTCGGCATGGGATGGACGCTGACCGAAGCGTATATGCACGCGTTCCAGCAATCGTTAAGTGGAACCATGCCGATGGGCGGCGGCAGCGTTCCGATCCGCACGACGATGAATGAAGACGAAGTCGGGGTCCAGATCGGGTATAACTTCTAACCGGGCCAAGGCCATTTCGAGTGAAATAGTTGCGCGCTCCCGGCAGGCGAGAGCGGTTAGTCGTCCTGGCCTGGAGGTCGGTTGCCCGTGGCGACTAAAGCCGTGCTCCGCCCCCGTCGCTTACGCTCGAGTGCTCTGTCAAGCGGTAAATTTCTGGTTCGCGAAAGAGCCCCGGACATGCCACCGAACCCGAAGCATCGGCCCTTGGGTCGCCGTAGCGAGTCGCCCGCAGCGACCCGGTGATGGCTTTCGGCCGAGGTACCTGAAAGCTAAGTGGTGCCAAAGCACTGGGCCAAGGGCCGGTCCGATGGCGCACCAGGCGCGCGCCAAACTCCTTCGCTGCA
>JAKCCC010000546.1 GCA_021838985.1 Planctomycetota bacterium | reverse complement strand
CGGTTACGGCATCCGGCCGCACTTCCTTGAGCATGCGGTGATAGTCGCGGTAAAGCGCCTTCAGGCCGTACCTGCTTTTCATGACCTCCAGCCGATCGGGCTTGAGGTCCGCCCCCGCCACCAGTTCCACCTCCGGGATGGCGCCCAAGGCGCGGATCTGGGTTTCGCTGATGCCGCCGCAACCGATGATCGCCATCCGCAGTTTTTTGCCTTGGAATTCCGGTTTCTTCTCCGCGGCAAAAGATTCCGTGGAAACACCTGTGTCCGCCATGGCGCTGGTCCTTTCACGACGTAAAACTAGCTTGACTCTGGGGCAAACGCCTCATCCCACGCCCGCTTCATTATCCGCGCGTCAGCCACGGCTGGCAAGTGGGATTGTCTCGCACCCCGGCCCGCCGGTGGCGGCCTACCCACGAGATTCATTTTCGGTTATATTTACATTTTAGCTCGGGTGGCGGGAACCACGGTTAGAACAGGGAGGCAGCGTTGCGACAGGGTTTGTTGCCGGCTCCGGATGCCGCGCAAGTGTGGCTCGACTTTGACGGCACCATCTCCCGGCGGGATGTGCTCGACGAGTTAATCGCGACTTATGCGGTCCGTGAATCCTGGAAGTTGGTGGAAGAGCGCTGGCAGGCCGGTCTGATCGGCTCGCGGGAATGCCTGCGGCAGGAATTCGCGACGGTGCGAATTGCCCCCGCCGAGTTGGCCAAATTCCTGGCCAGCTGTGACGTGGATCCAGCGGCGGGAGAGCTGCTGGAACTGCTGGCGGAGCACCGGATCCCCACCACTATTCTCAGCGACGGCATGGAGTCGTTCATCCGCATTATTCTGACCCAGCACGGGCTGGAGATTCCCGCCATTCGGGCCAACCGCGTGGTTCACCGGGGTGATCGTCTGCGGCTGGTGTGCCCCTATCGCCGGCGGCAATGTGATTCCAGCGCGGCGCACTGCAAGTGCTTCAGCATGGCCCAATTACGGGATCCATCAAGACAGAGTATCTATATCGGCGATGGACGCAGTGATTTGTGCCCAGCCCGCAAGGCGGATCACGTTTTCGCCAAGGGCGCTTTGGCGCGTGCCTTGAGCGCGGAGCATTTGGCCTGCATTCCCTTTGTGTCCCTGGCGGATGTCGTGACGGTGCTGCTGCGGGCCTGGTCCAGTGCGGCGGCGGCGATCTAGCACGACACCCAAGGGTGACGTTCACCGGGACCAACCGGCGGTGTCCCCGTTCGCTCGATTGGCGCTTCAGATCAAGCTGAGCTACGCGTGGTGGCCAACCGGCGGCGCGGCGCTTGCGGCCTCCCCAGCCCGTGGGAACTTGGAACTCCCCATCGACGCGTGTGCGACTGCCGGCTCCGCATTGGCTATAATTTAAGTTAGTTTTCTGTCGGACGATGCCCATGCAAGATGCCCAAGATGCCATTATTATCGGGGGTCGGCTAGTAGGGCCGCGGAATGTACAGCTGGACGAGCCTGTAGCGGATCTACACGCCGAGGTCAAGGTCATCGTGCGCTCCAGCGCCACGGCCAACACGAGTGCCCGGAACCTGTCCGAATTTATGGAAGGGCTTCCCCCCGGCACA
The DNA here is from genome assembly GCA_021838985.1 of Planctomycetota bacterium. Classification (GTDB taxonomy): domain Bacteria; phylum Planctomycetota; class Phycisphaerae; order WQYP01; family WQYP01; genus JAKCCC01. The sequence continues at coordinate 1,067 of JAKCCC010000546.1, read as the reverse complement.
CGCAGCCGCGGAGATATCGATGGGCAACTGAGATCGGAGCGCGCGGAGTGGGAGAAGGGTGAGTGAATCTTTACCTTGACGCCAGCTCTATCATCTACGCGATCGAAGGTACTGGAGATTTGCGCAATGCGGTGCGCGCCTGGATTGCACAAGCAGAAAATAGCGTCGGTGTTGTTTTGACCTCCCGCCTTTCCCGGCTGGAATGCCGGGTTCTTCCGCTTCGCCGGGGGCAACCAGAACTGGTCGCGCTGTACGATAAGTTTTTCGGTTGCCGTTCGTTGAGTGTTATTGATATCAGCGCGCCAGTGATCGATTTGGCGACGGATTTACGGGTGCGATATGGATTGAAAACACCCGACGCAATACATGTGGCCACGGCCATAGAGTACGGTGCGGATTTGATCTTGACCGGGGATCGGGATATGACGCGCTGCCAGGACCTCAGGATCGAGTTGGTGTCCTGAGGCGCGGCGACGTTCTTATTCCCTTGCCCCGGCGCGAAGGGTTAAACTATTCTCCATGCCCGTGGCTCAGGAAAAACCTGCAGACCCGCAATGTCAGCGCCGGACTAATTGCCGGAACAATCTACTGATAACCGAGAACCGACAACGGACAACCCGGCGGACTGCCCGGCTGGCGCCGCTGCTTTTTCTTTCAGCCGCTTTGATCGCTCCGAGCAGTGCAACAGGGACGCGGCTGGGATTGATAGGCATGGTGGTCCACGGAAGGGTAACGACATGGCCAGAAGGTGAAACGCTCGGTTGCGCCCGGTTTCCCTTCCCGTTTCGCTTTCCGGAAAAGTCCGCATCCCATCCGACCGTTGAAACGACCGGCCTATTTGCCTGGGGCTGGAATGGTGCAATAAAATAGTTGATGCTTGAATGAAGCGGATTTTTGTGGAATTTGCCGGAGTCGCGTGTGTTTTCAAAGCACATGGCGTCTCGGATGCTGCGATTTTGACAATGCAACGGCGCATAACCCCGGGTGAGAGCAATCCAATCAAGAGCGCCGCAAGGTTGCGTAAATTATCTGTGCGGTGGAAGGCTGCGGGAAAAGTGGCGGAAGAC
>JAKCCC010000545.1 GCA_021838985.1 Planctomycetota bacterium | reverse complement strand
GCGCGATTGGCGTGGCCGATGGATTTCCTATACCCACAAGATCCGCAACCCTGTTTATCAAGGCTCTTCGTTTCCCACCCTGGGTGGCGCGGCGTGGATTCAAATCGCCGGTTCGGGCAATGGCCAGGCCGTTGCACCAGGCCTGTATACGTTATTTAAGAAGTTCACGCTGCCGGCCGGGGCGTCCGTCACGAAGGCGGTACTGATCTGCGCGGCGGATGATCAGGCCCGTGTGGCGCTCAACGGAACCGTGCTCAATAAGCAATTTGATTGTCGCTTCACTCATCCCGCTGCGTTCAAGGTCACGAAACGACTCAAACCCGGAACGAATCATATAGGCGTTCTTCTGCGGAATTGGGGCGGTGCGCCCAATCCGTCGGGGTTCATCGCCACGTTGCAGATACGTCTGGCTGGGGGCGCCGCGCTGAACGTGGTAACCGATCATTCCTGGCGGGCGGTGGCTGGCCAACAGGCCAACTGGCGAACCGGGGTGGCTCGCCCCGGCACGCCGCCGGCCCACGTGGTGGCGGCCTATGGTCAAGGGCCATGGGGCCGGCCTCGGCCGCCGGGCGCTCCGGTGGTATGGCTGCAAAAAGTTCCCAGTCCAATCTTTCGCAAGGTGTTTACGATCTCCGGTGGAATCAAACATGCCTATTGCTTCATCAGCGGCCTGGGGTTTTTTCAATTAAAGCTCAATGGCCGCCAGGTCAGCCGCGATGTTTTGACTCCCACTTTTTTCGACTATGAAAAAGAAGTTCCTTTCGTCAGCTACAACGTGGCCAAATATCTGCATTCCGGCGCCAACGTGGTGACCATAGCCTTGGGCAACGGCTGGTTTAACGAATGCGAAGCGGACGCCTGGAATTTCAACCAAGCTCCGTGGCGGGCGCGGCCGGAAGTCTTGATGAATCTGCTTGTGGAAAAGGCGGACGGGACCAGGCAATGGGTGGCCACCAACGCCAGCTGGAGCGCTGCCGATGGTCCGCGGCTGGTGGATGGTGTAAGAACCGGCGAGGTATATGACGCCGCGCTGCGGATAAAAGGGTGGAATCAGGCCGCGTTCCGAGGCCGGTCGCTGGCCCGCGCCGAAGTGGTTCCCGGACCGCGGGGACGCTTGACGGCGCAGATGGTTGAACCTTCCCGAGTTATGCGAGTGTTTAAGCCCGTCTGGATCCGGCCGGCCCCCGGTGGAGCCTGGGTGGCGAAATTCCCGGACAATATCGCCGGCTGGGTCACACTGACCGCGCGGGGCAGCGCGGGGAAACCGATCGTTCTGCGCTATGCCGAGCGGCGGCACGCCGACGGCCGGGTGGACCAAGGTCCCATCAAGGGCCTGGTGTTCACCGGCGCCTTTCAAACCGACACGTATATTCCCGCCAATACCCGGCCTTTCACCTGGCATCCCGAATTCACCTATCACGGATTTCAATATGTGCAGATAAATGGCTTATCCCACCGCCGGGATCTGCTGCGCCTCCGGGCGGATATGATTCATACGCCGTTTAAAAAGATCGGGCGTTTTTCCTGCGCCAACCACTTGCTCAACAAAATTGCCCGGATCACCAGCCGCACGTATGAAAATAACTTCGCCGACGGCTTTCCGACGGATTGTCCCACCCGCGAAAAATGCGGCTGGATGGGCGATGGCTGGCTGGCGGCGGCCCAGGGAATGGCCATTTACCGCAATGCCCCGGCTTACGAACAGTGGGTTCAGGACATGGCCAACTGGCAGCAAGCCAATGGAAATCTGTATGCCGTGATCCCCAACAGCAATGGCTGGGGCGGCGGGAATTTACCCGACTGGGACAGCGCCGGCATTATCGTCCCGTGGTACGTTTACCTCTATGACGGCGACGGCTCCATTTTGGCGGCGCATTACGCGGCGATGAAGCGGTTCTTTCAATTTATCGTGTCCACCGCCCCAAGTGGGATCATGCACGCCGGCCAGGGCGATTGGTGCTCGCCCGCGGTTCATCCGGCGCCGCGGGCGGTTACCTCCACCGCGCTGTTTTATTACGACGCGTGCCTGCTGCGGCGCATGGCCACCCTGCTGGGCCATCGGCGGGCTGAAGACTATTTCAGCCGGATGGCGACGCGGATCAAAGGAGCCTTCCAGCGCAAATTTTATCGGGGGCGGGGCGTTTACGCCAACGGCGGTCAGACGGCCCAGGCGGTGGCGCTCTACTACCATTTGGTTCCGCGGGGTCGGCAAGGGTTGGTGGTGCGCCGACTGGTGGACGATATCCGCGCCGACCAGAATCATCTGGAGGTCGGCGTGCTGGGATGCAAAGCCCTGTTCCGGGCGCTCAGCCGGGCGGGGCGGCAGGGGGTGGTCTACGATATGCTGACACAAACCACTTATCCCGGCTACGGGTTTTGGATCGCGCACGGGGCCAGCACTTTATGGGAAAACTGGAGCACTTCCGCGGGATCGTTGGATCACATCATGTTCGGGGATGTGGCCGGTTGGTTTTATAATTATTTGGCGGGCATTGCGCCGGTGGCATCCCAGCCGGGTTTCCGTTCGATACTATTTTATCCCAGGCCAGTGCGGCGTCTGGCCTGGGCCCAGGCTTCCATTGCCAGCCGTTGGGGCGGGATTCGCAGCGCCTGGCGGTGGGTGGGGCGGCATTTGGTATGGACGATCCGCATTCC
>JAKCCC010000544.1 GCA_021838985.1 Planctomycetota bacterium | reverse complement strand
GCGCGACTTAGCGGCGCGGCATGGCCTGCGGCTGTCCATTGAAGGTTATTCCGGCGTGCCGGCCAACGAGCTGGATTATGGCGGCCAAGCTGTGGAACCGATGGGCGAACTTTGGTCGTGGCCTCAATTTGGGGCCTGGGACAAGGTCATTGAAATGGCTTCCGCGGGTCACACCTTCGGCCACCGTATTATCGGCCAGGAAACGTTCACCGCCGATGCCGACGAAAAATGGCGGGGCCATCCGGCGATTGTGAAAAACATCGGCGATTGGGCCTTCTGCCAGGGGATTAACCGTTTTGTCATTCACCGTTACGCCATGCAACCTTGGGTCAATCCGCATGCTGCCCCCGGTATGTCCATGGGGCCGTGGGGCCTGCATTATGAGCGGACCGAAACGTGGTGGGAGCGGTCAAAGCCATGGCACGAATACCTCACGCGCTGCCAATATCTCTTAAGGCAGGGGCATTTTGTCGCAGACATTTGCTATATGCAGCCGGAAGGTGCTCCCGCAGGCATGGTGATGCCGCCGATGGCCGCCGGAAACCCGCCGTACCGCCCTGGCTACAACTTCGACGGATGTTCCGCGGAGGTCGTGCTTACGCGCATGCGGGCGAAAAATGGCCGGTTGGTGCTGCCGGACGGTACGAGTTATCGCGTCTTGGTGCTGCCGCCGGTGCAAACCATGACCCCCGCGCTGTTGCGCAAGTTGAAAGAGCTGATTGACGGCGGGGCTACGATCGTCGGACCACGGCCAGAAAAATCACCGAGTTTGACCAACTTTCCGCACTGCGACGCCGAGGTGAGGAAACTGGCCGCTGAACTGTGGGGTTCCGGCAAGATCATGGCTGACCGAACGGCGGAACAGGTGTTGGCCGCCGCGGGCCTGCCACCGGACTTTATCGCCGATAAACCGCTGAATTACTGCCACCGGCAAACCGCCGATGCGGATATTTATTTCGTGGCCAATCACGACCCGTGGCCGGTGGAAGCGACCTGCACCTTCCGTGTCAAGGGGAGGGAGCCGGAACTATGGAATCCGGAAACCGGTGCGCTCGAGACTGCCCCCCTGTGGCGGCAGGTGCGTCACGGTACGCAGATGGCGCTTTCGTTGCCGTGGAAAGGTTCCCTTTTTGTGGTGTTTCGCAAATCCCGGCACGGCGGAGCCGGCGCCGGCGGGTTAATGCGCGTCAGCCGGGACGGTCAAGCGGTGCTCTGCGTGCCTGCTCCACGCCCGGACATCGTGGTCCAGCATGCGGTTTATGGCGTGCTGGGCGATCCGAAGCGCACGCGCCATGTGACGGCTATCGTGGCGGGTCTGGTCAAAAAAGGAAAGCGCTCTTTTCCGGTCGTGGAAATAGCGGCGCTTGGGGGCGACCCGGCTTATGGCATCGTCAAAACGTTGCGGGTGGAATACGCCTATAATGGCCATCCGATCACCGCCACCGCTCGTGACGGTGAAGTATTTAGCTTCCAAGCGTTCCAGGCGCCTTTGCCCGTAGTTGTTCAGCACGCGGTTTACGGAGTTTTAGGTGATCCCGACCGTACCCGCGACGCCACAGCTGTGGTGCGGAAACTTGTCCAAAGAGGGCAATGGCATTTTCCCGTGGCCGATATCACCGCCGCGGTCGGTGATCCAGCTCTTGGCATCGTGAAAACCCTGCGCGTGGCTTACCTATGGAAAGGCCGTCCGCAGGTGGCCAGCGCACAGGATGGAGGAGAGATTATTCTGCATCATCCGACGGCAACCTTCCCTCCGCTCCTGGTCCACGCCGGAGCACATGGCAAATACCAGGCGCTTATATTTGAATCGGGGCAATACCAGTTCACCAGCGCCTCCGGGAAAACAGCCGATGTGGCCGTTCCCGTCTTACCCGAGCCGCTCGAAATCCCCGGTCCATGGGTGGTTGATTTTCCAGCCGGTTGGGGTGCTCCGCCGCAAATCAGGCTCCACCACCTGATCTCGTGGTCGGAACATACGGACTCCGGCGTGCGCTACTTCTCCGGCACGGCCATTTATCGTAAAACTCTCACCATGCCGCCGAGGTTGGTGACCCCCCAACGCCACGTTTACCTTGATTTAGGCGAGGTTCAAGTCATGGCCGAGGTGATCCTCAACGGCAAGAACCTGGGGGTTTTGTGGAAGCCGCCATTCCGCGTAGATGTGACTGCCGCCGTCCACGCAGGCCAAAATTCACTGGAAATTCACGTGACGAACTTGTGGATCAACCGTTTGATCGGCGATCAACATCTGCCGGAAGACCCCGAACGCAACACCAATGGCACGCTTAATGCCTGGCCAAAATGGCTGCTGGAAGGCCAACCCAATCCCAGCGGCCGGTATACGTTCACCACCTGGCAGCTGTGGCATAAGAATGATCCGCTGGTCTCCTCCGGCCTGATTGGGCCGGTACGACTGGTGGCGGCCGAACGCGTAGCGGTGCCGATATAACCGGCTATAATCGGCGCCGTTGGCCATGGCCATCGCCTGCTCGTGAAAAGGTAACCGTTCACGGGCTGCACCGGCCCTTGTTTATCTCCCGATAGCTAAGTAAGAACGCGGAATGAACCAGTATAGTAGGTCGAAGATCCGCCCCGGTGGACACACTGCGATGTGCTGTCGGTAGTAGGCACATTCCAATGTGCCGTAGTCCCAGCGAA
>JAKCCC010000543.1 GCA_021838985.1 Planctomycetota bacterium | reverse complement strand
GCCATTGGTCGCGCCGGTCCAGCCGGATAATCGTGTCGATCATGTTCAAGGGCGCTGAATCGGTGGCGGTATCGGCCCGGCCGATCTGGCCCCAGACGCTTTTCACCTCCGGAAAACTCTTGATGATTTTGTCGCTCTGTTGCAGCACGTATTTGGCCGTGCCTACGCTTAGGCCCGGATAGGTGGTGGGCATATATTCCAGGTCACCTTCATAGAGCGGTGGCGTGAACTCTGTGCCCAGCTGCGCCCAGGGCCAGAAGATGGACGCGGCCAGCGCCAACGCCAGCGGAATAACCACCCAACGTCCCGCGATGGCGAGCCGGAAGAGGGGCGTGAACACCGCTTTAAGCAGTTTGCTGATCGGAGAATGTTCTTCGTGGATGATTTTCTGCGGCAGAACCAGCAGCGCCGCTAAAACCACCCAACCTCCGCAGAGCCACCCATGGTAGCGAGCCAGAATCCCATGTTGGCCAACGGCGTAATACAAACCGGCGGCCGGCAGCGTGATGATCGCCAGCGCCGCGAGCCCCTGGACCCACCAGGGCCACTTTTTCGGGAAGAACCGCGGACTGATGAAATAAATCATCAGCACCGGCACAATCGTGATGGAAAGCAGCGCCGCCGAAGCCATGGCAAAAGTTTTCGTCAAGGCCAGCGGACTGAACATTTTGCCGCTTTCACCGGGAAGAACAAAGATGGGCAGGAAGCTGATGGTGATAATCAGCAGGCTGAAAAAAAGACTGGGCCCGACTTCCTGGGCCGCTTCGAGCATGATTTCAAGGCGCGCGCGCGGCGGTTGGCCTTCCCGCCGCCGCCGGTCCTCGCGGTTCAGATGTTGGTGGGCGTTTTCAATCATCACAATGGCGGAATCCACCACCACGCCGATGGCGATAGCGATGCCGCTTAAGCTCATGATGTTGGCGCTGATGCCCAGAAAGTAAAGGATGCCCAGGCTGATCAGCATGCTGGAGGGAATCACGGTGACCGCGACCAGAGCGCTACGCCCATGCAGCAGGAACAGCAGGCACACCAATGCCACGACCAGGATCTCCTCGCGCAGCGTATCGGAAAGCGTGGCGATGGAGCGATTGATCAGATTCGTGCGGTCGTAACCCGTTTTGAATATCACGCCGGGCGGCAGGCTGCCGGCGATCCGCGCTATCTTCTTTTTTACCGCGGCAATAACCCGGTAGGTATCCGCACCATAGCGCACCACCACAATGCCGCCGACCACTTCGCCGCGGCCGTTCCAATCCAGAATACCCAGCCGTTGTTCGCCGGCGGTTTGCAGCGTGGCAACTTCCTTAAGGAATATGGGAACGCCATTTTTCCCCAGGGCGACCGGGATATCACGGAATTGCGCCAGGTTCTTCAGATAGCCACGGCTGCGGACGATGTATTCAAAACCGCTGCGATCCACCACCGCGCCGCCGACATCGTTATTGGACTGCTGTATGGCGCGGATCACCTGGTTAACGCCGAGGTGATAGGCCCGCAACTGATTGGGATTGAGGACGACCTGATATTCCTTTTCAAATCCGCCAATACCGGCCACCTCCGATACGCCGGATACCGCCTCCAATTGGTAACGCACGAACCAGTCCTGCCAACTGCGCAAATCGGCAATGTTGACATTGGCTGGAACCAGCGGCTGTCCCGAAAGGGGCGACTTGCCGGGATGACTGAATGCCCGGACCAAAACCAACCACCTGCGGGCCGTCACGGGAGCCGCGGAAACTTGCCCGTACCATTGATTGGTCTTCGGATCATGCCAGATGCCATGCGGATGATTCCGGCAGTACCAGCCGGGGAACAAAATGTATTGATACGCCCAGCCGGCGCCAGTGGCGTCGGGACCCAGTTGCGGGGTAACGCCCGCCGGCAGCAAAGCTTTGGCATAATCCAGATAAGCCAGCACCTGGTCGCGAGCCCAATATAAATTCGTGCCACTCTTGAAAACCACGGTGACCAGCGAATACTCGAACATGCTCTGGCCGCGCACCGCGGTCACATCGGGTACGTGGATCATTTGTGTTTCCAGGGGATAGGTTACCTGCTTTTCCACCACCCCCGGCGTCTGGCCGGGATAGTTGGTCAGCACTAGCACCTGTATCTCGGAGAGATCAGGCACCGCGTCGAGCTTGCTATGGACGGCGGCCCAGCCGGCGATGGCGATGGCCATGAGGACCAGCAACACCGTCAGGAGTTGATTCTTAACCGAAATTTCTATGATTTTGCGGAGCATATAGTACGCGGCATCCAGCACCTGGCGTCTGGCATCCAGCAACTAAAACCTAATCCCTGATCTCTATTTCATCTTCATACCCGGCGGCATCTGGGCCGGTCTGGCAAAGCTTGGTTTAGCCGCGGCGGGGTTGGTCGTGGCGGGAGTCTTACTCATGAACCGGGCGGTTACTTCACTCATCTGTGATTCCACATCAATCAGGAACTGGTCGCTGGTGACAACTTTCTGCCCTGGCTTGAGGCCGGAAAGCACCTGTACGAGGTCGTGGTCGCCCCGTAGGCCGGTGCTGACTCGGACGGGGTCAAAATGACCGCGGGAAATTTCCACGAAGGCCAGCTCGCCGGTGCCGGTATGAATAATGGCCCGGTTAGGCGCGAGAAGGGCGTGCGCCACCGGCGGCGTGTGAATATCGGCCAGCGCATACATAC
>JAKCCC010000542.1 GCA_021838985.1 Planctomycetota bacterium | reverse complement strand
CATCGAGCGCAATATTGCTATCGGTGGAAAGTGGCTTAGGCCTGTTCACGGCACACCCGCCATGGCCGCGCGGGCGATAACTATACGCGATAATTTGGTCGGCATCGATCCACAATTTGTCGATGCGCCCCGGCTGGACTTTCGACTGAAGCGAACTTCACCGGCGTTTCGGTTGGGGTTTAAACCGATCCCGGTGGACCGCATCGGGCTGTATCGTGACCAGTACCGGTCACACTTGCCGACACAAAGGTAAGGGAGGGGTTTTACGACCAGCGGCATCCTCCCGACATATTTGCGTGCGAATATCTGAGAAGAATGGCTCCGGACCGCTGTTTTGCATTGCGGGCGAAGACCCCGATCCATAGGAATCAAAAAGGCCCACGGCCAACAGTCCCGATGGCTATCCCGATTGAGTCGGGTTGGACAGGGTAGATATGGCGGGATGGCGCTGGGGGTTTACTCGATGAATCGCTTAGCCAGGGCGCCCTGGTACGCTTGGAGAATGTCGTCGCTGAAACAGACCAATAGAACCTGCGCGAGGCCCGCATGGCTTTTTAGAAATGCGACTATCTCCTCCACGGCGATGTGCGCCGCCTCTTCCACCGGATAACCATACACACCGCAACTGATCGCCGGAAAGGCGATGGAGCGTACGGAATTCGCCACGGCCAGTTCCAGCGAACGACGGTAGCAGGAGGCCAGCAGGGCTGGTTCGCCATGGTGGCCGTCACGCCAAACCGGACCGACGGTGTGGATGATCCAGCGCGCGGGAAGCTCAAACGCGGGCGTAATTTTGGCTTCGCCGGTGGAACAACCGCCAAGCGTGCGGCAGCAGGCGAGCAGTTGCGGGCCGGCGGCGCGGTGGATGGCGCCGTCCACGCCGCCGCCGCCGAGCAGGCTGGTGTTGGCCGCGTTGACAACGGCGTCAACCTTGAGCGTGGTGATGTCGCCGCGAATCGCCGCCAAGCGGCTCCGGACATCCAAGGCATTGGCATGGTCGGGAGAGGCAAGCATGGGTGCACGTCTTTATATTGCTTCACCGCCCTGCGTTCCGTCGCTGACGCGGATAACATTTTCCAGGGGCAGCACGAAAATCTTCCCATCGCCGATCTGGCCCTTGCCGCCCGGACCGCTGCGGGCGGCTTTCATGATGGCGTCGATCGTGGGTTGGACGAAATTATCGTTGACCGCGATGTCCAGGCGAACCTTGCGAATGAGGTTCACCTGCATGGCCTGGCCGCGAAAATACTCCGTGTGGCCCTTCTGGCGGCCGTAGCCCTGCACGTCGCTGACGGTCAGGCGAAAAACTTCGACGTCGCTCAGGGCCTGTTTGACCGCTTCCAGGCGAAAAGGTTGGATAATGGCGGTAATCCATTTCATGGCGGATCTCCTAAAATGATTTCTCCTCCCATGGCGCAACCGCGTATGGAGAATGTATCACGAAGCGACGCGATACCCAAGCCGGGAGTAAAACCGGCAACCTAAATGTTGCCGCCAAGACGACGCGCCCGGCGCCGCGCTGCTTCTCCGGCTGCCCTGGAAAACTTGCCGCGCCCGCTGCGCCGGGATTCATCCGCCGGCTGGAATTGTAGCCGCCAGTTCGGGTACGGCGCCGGTATCCCACGCGTTTTCGCCGTGGATACCCATATCGAGTCCTTCGGTTTCCAGCACTTCGGATACGCGCAGTCCCACCGTCTTTTGCAGGATTACGCCGACGAGCGCGGTTCCGATCGCTGCGTAGGCCACTGCGCTAAGAGCGGCGAGCGATTCGATGAGAAACTGCCTGCCGTCGCCTTCGATCAACCCCGCGATCCCATTGACGGCGGCGGAGGCGAACAAACCCGTCAGCAACATGCCCAGAAATCCACCGACGCCGTGGACGGCGAAAGCGTCGAGCGAATCGTCATAACCGATTTTTATTTTGACTTGGACGGCCATGTAGCAGATGACACCCGCCAGCAAGCCGATCAGGGGCGAGGCCCACAGCGCGACATAGCCACAGGCCGGGGTGATAGCCACAAGCCCGGCGACGACGCCGGAAGCCAGACCGAGGGTGGTGGGACGGCGGTGATGCAACCACTCCGTAAGATTCCAGGCGATGGCGGCGGCAGCGGCGGCCATGGTGGTGTTGAGAAACGCCGCGCCGGCGACCACGGTGGCCGCACCGGCCGAACCAGCGTTAAAGCCATACCAGCCGAACCATAAAATCCCCGCGCCGCTCAGTGCCAGAGCCAGCGAAGACGGCTGGATCACCTGGTTGGGATAGCCCAGGCGCCGGCCAAGAAAAAGGGCCATGACCAGGCCGGAAACGCCGGAAGCGATCTCGACGACCGTGCCGCCGGCGAAATCAACCGCGCCAAGCTGGTGCAACCAGCCGCCGCCCCATACGAAATGGGCCAGCGGATCGTACACCAGCGTACTCCAAAGCAGCAGGAACAGAACAAACGAGCGAAGTTTCATCCGCTCGGCGATCGAACCGGCAATGACTGCGGGAGTAATCATGGCGAACATGGCCTGAAACACGCAGAAGACGGTTTCGGGGATATAACTGCCGCCCACATTGATCAGGTGACCGGGAGATACGCCGAGCAAAAGAATTTTTCCCGGCTGCCAGCCTATGAGTCCATATTGGTCCTTGCCGAAGGCCAGCATATAGCCGCACAGAAACCACTGCAGGCAAAT
>JAKCCC010000541.1 GCA_021838985.1 Planctomycetota bacterium | reverse complement strand
CAAGCTGAACATGGCGTACAAGGCATCGTGCCGGTCGGCACTACGGGTGAATCGCCGACGCTTTCCCATGAGGAACACCATCGGGTTGTGGAGGCCGCGGTTGGCGCCGCGCGCGGCACTAAGTTGAGGGTCATCGCGGGTGCTGGCTCTAATTCCACCGCCGAGGCTCTGGATTTAACCCGCCACGCGAAACGCGCGGGCGCCGATGCCGTGCTCCTCGTCAATCCCTATTACAACAAGCCCACCCAGGAGGGACTGTACCGCCATTTTAAAACCATCGCCGACGCCGTGGACATTCCGCTGGTGCCTTACAATATTCCCGGTCGCACCAATATCACGATGACCGTGGCCACGATGTGCCGGCTCAGAAAGGTTTGTCCGAATATCGTGGCCATCAAGGACGCGGCCGGCAATTTGGACCTGACCAGCGAAGCGGTTGCCGCGGGGGTACCCATTTTATCCGGTGATGACTCGCTTACCCTGCCCATGCTGGCGGTGGGCGCCCGCGGCGTAATCAGCGTGGCGTCGAATCTGGTTCCGCGGCCAGTGCGGGACATGGTGAATGCGGCCTTGGCGGGTGACTTTGCCGCGGCCCGTGGCATTCACCTGCGCCTGTTCGCCCTTTGGAAAACTCTGTTCATCGAAACGAATCCCATACCCATAAAAACCGCCATGGCCATGCTGGGCCGCGACACGGGCGAACTGCGCCTGCCCTTGTGCGAGCCCCTGCCCGCCAATCGTGAAATCATTCGCGCCGCCCTGGAGCAGGCCGGACTAACCACCGGTTCCGCTGTCCCGCGCCAAGCCGCCGGCGGAGCATAGCTTTCCAATGGGAGTCGGTCCATGCGACCAACCGCTGTCGATTTCCCCTCGGGAGCGGATCACCTGATGGGCTTGGATTTTCCGACCCACAACGCCGAGGTGGAGCAGGTTTGGCAGGCGTACCGTCGGGGCCAGCCGACCCGCACGCCTGTCATTGTGGGCACGAATACTCGCTACTTCATGTTCAACCACCAAGCCAATCCGCAGGGAATCAGCTTTAGGCAGTATTCAGAAGATCCGGCGGTCATGTTCGAAATGCAGCTGCGCTTCCAGCGCTGGCTGCGCTTCAATGTTCTGCAGGACGCCGCGCTGGGGTTGCCGCCCCGCTGGTCGATCGGGGTGGATTTCCAGAACTACTATGAGGCGGCGTGGTTCGGGTGCCCGATCCAGTATTTTGACGGGCAGGTGCCGGACACCCAGCCGGAGTTCGCGGATTGCCCGGAACGAATCCTCGCAGAGGGTCTGCCAGATCCCTTCGGCGGCGTAATGGCCCGGGCCTGGCGCTATTACGAATATTTCCGGCAACGCGCTGCGCACGAAACCTTTCTCGACCGTCCGATCGACGTGGCCATGACCGGGCTGGGAACCGACGGCGTGATGACGGTCGCCTGTAACCTCTTCGGCGCCGATTTCGTCTGTACGGCCATGGTGGAAGAACCTGAACGTTTGCACCGGCTGTTTGAGTTTATAACCCAGGCCACCATCGCCCGCATCCAGGCGTTTCGTCAACGCCTGGGCTTGCCGATGAAACCACCGGACTTTGGCTTCGCCGACGATAGCATCGCGCTGATCTCCACGCCCATGTATCGGCAGCACGTATTGCCGCATCATCGCCGCTTGTGCCAGGAACTGGCTGGGCCCGGGCCGCGGGCAATCCATTTATGTGGTGACGCCACGCGGCACTTCGTGACCATTCGCGATGCGCTGAATGTGCAGACTTTTGATACCGGCTTTCCCGTCGATTTCAGCGCCCTGCGGCGGCAACTGGGGCCCGCCGTGCGCATCCTGGGTGGGCCGCACATTGAACTGCTCCGGACCTCCACGCCCCAGCAGGTGCGCCAGGAAGTCCGCCGAATTATGCACTCCGGCGTTCGCCAGGGGGGGATGTTCGTTTTGCGCGAAGGCAACAACCTGGCTCCTCACACCCCGCTGGAAAATATCGACGCCCTGTACCGCGCCGGACGCGAATTCGGGACCGGTAGCTAAACCCAGGCGGCGCGGCGATCGGCTTGCCAGCCGGCTAACTCGCAATGCGGAATGAAAATGAATCCATAGTAGATTGAGGATCCGCCCCGGTGGCCCCACACCGATGTGCCGCCGAACCGTAGCAGGCACACTCCGATGTGCCGTCGAACCGTAGCAGGCACACTCCGATGTGCCGTCGAACCCGCCACGGCACTTCGGGCTGTGTCCACCGGGGCGGATCTTCGACCTGCATTTGGGGCTGGCCACCGGGCGTTACCGGCGATCCCGTGATTCCTGCTGACTTCCTGCTTAGACGCCGCCGGGCGCGAGGCGAAACTGAAAAAGATGTGGACGGAAAATGGAAAGCCAGGGGCGAACGGTTGAACGGACGGAGGTTGGAACAAGATTCCCCTCTCCTCTTGCGCCGGGCGCTCGGTCTGTCCGGACCCAAGCTGTCCCGCCGGTAATCCAACGCAGTGCGGCGCTCGAAGCGGCGTCTCCGCGGCGGGCGCTTACCCTATCCCTGGAGCGGCTTAACCCCGTGATCCGTATCGCTCATCGCATCACCGGTCCGCTGCATATCCCCCCGCGGCTTATTTTTGATTACGAGTTCGTTTTATTCTTGCGCGGCCATGGCGTTATCGGCTACCGCCGGGGCCGGGAAACCTTTGAACCGAATCAA
>JAKCCC010000540.1 GCA_021838985.1 Planctomycetota bacterium | reverse complement strand
GGGGGCAGGCCCAACCCATCAAGGTGGATCGTCGCCACGCCGGAGTATGGGCGAGGGGCTGGCCACGAGCTGCTCAGTGCGATCCAGGCACTGCGAGCCGCGCGATCCACCGTGGGGATCACCTCCACCCTCCGGCTGTCGGCAGGGGCGAAAGTCAGGTAGGGGGGCGCGTACTCGACCAGCTGCGACGCGCGATCCAACACGTGTCCGCCGCGGGCCGCGTACCCGGAGATCACCCGACTGCGCCGGCCGTTTAACGGCAGAATAGCTCGGAATTGCCCCAGCCGAACAACTCCCGCCCGCACCTCGCGGTCGGTCACCACGCTGAACGCCAAATTGAGCCTGAGCCATATACGGGCCAGGCGTCCGGCCATCCCAGCTAGGGCCAGCGGGTTGGTAAAGGCCGGTCGGTAGGCAATGTACACCGCTACCGGCTGCGACGGGTAGACGCCGCGGAGCCGGCCCAGTACTGGAATCCAGCGTAGATAAGTCGCCCACCCGCCATGCCCGGGAAGAAAATCCATCCCTGCCATCTCGGGCTCGCCGAATCCATAGTGGCTAAGATACATGGCCATATAAGCGGGCGGCGGCGTGCCCGCCCCCGGGGACCACTCGTTGAACAGGGGGACTCCATAGGCGCGGGCCAAGCTGCCAAAAAGCAATCCCAAGCCGGTCCGATCGGCGTCGTCCAGGCAAACCGCGGCATGGTAGCGGCGTGCGAGCCGGAAGAACGTATCGGGGAGATTAAACGCAACACCCGCCCCGAAAAACCCGCCGCCGACGTAGTAATAAAGGGGCGCCTTGGTCTCCCGACGGACGAGCGCCGTTAGGCGGCGGTAGGTTTGCACCACGCTCCAGTTACGAAAATGTTGATACACGCGGAAGAGGCGCTGGCCGGGGGCCGCCGCGGGGACCAAGGCCCAGGAAGCGTAACGGGTGCCGTAACGTCGGTTGAAGGCGCCCAAGGATCGATAGCGGGATGGCAGCCAGCGACGAAATCGCGCCACATCCGCAGGGGCATAGCCGTTAACCCCCTTGGCACTGTGGGATCCGCCACTGCCCGGTGCCGGACCCCACATATAGTCAAGCCAGCCGAAGTCAAGAAAAGCGCCGCCGAAGCCGGGGCTCTTCCTGACGTGCCTGATGGTATTGGTAACGTAGGTGAAGTACGAGCGGCGGTTGAAAGGAGACCACCATGCGGGCATCTGCGAGGGGGTGCCGGAGGATCCTACATCGAACCGCTTAATCCAAGTCGGGAGGCCGCCCCAATATGCGGGGCAAAACAGGAACACCGGCATAATGCGTACGTGGGCTTTGGCGGCATTAGCAAGCGTCCGGTCGAGGACCTGAAAATCGAACCGGCCGGGGCCGGGTTCCACAGCCGCCCAATTTAAATAGATCTGGGCGTAGTGGACACCGCGCGCCGCTAAGACGGCAAAAGTGCGCTCGGGCCAGATGGCAGCAGACGGCGTGGCGTAGGTCACCGTGGCGTAGACAGTCGTCGGGTGGGCACGAAACAGTTTTCCCCGCCGGGACAGGCGCAGGTAGATATAGCTAAAACCCGTCCTATTGGTAAACGTCTCCGCGCTCAGCCCGGCGACTCGGCCGGCCGTGTATCTGCTGTCGCCGACGTCTCCACCGGCAGCTACCTGTGTCATGCCGTGCCCCGTGTGGGCGGCGCCCGCCCCGGAGTGGCCCGCGTCAAAGATAATTTCGGCGGTAGGGCTGCTGGCATCGCTCGGCTCGGGGCCGGGGGCCCGCGGCGGTCGCAGGGTGAGGGTTAACCGATGTATGGCGATCCCGTTCTGCCCAACGAGACGCAAGTCCGCACCATAGTTTTGTCGGCCGGCGAAATCCACCGATGTGAGCTTCCATGTATGGCTGTGCCACACACCGCTGTGGGCCGGCGTCACAAAGTTGGTGGGTTTGTAGGCGCCGTCGAGCGGGGGGAGGCGAGATGCCGAGTTATAGTCGATGCGAACCCCATTGCCGAAGGGCGTCCACCGAAGCACCCTGCTCCAGATGGGGAGCGCCCGTTCGCCGGACTGGCGGTCGGCGGGCTGGGCGGAGTCCAGCCGCGACGCTGCCGAGGCGGTTGTCCTGCCGGGCGAGCTGGCCGCCACCGAGAAGCCGGTTGCCGCAATTGTCATTGTCGCCGCAGCCAAAGTAAGCGGTACCCATTTCATATTAGCGCGCCCTGCCTGTACCCATGCCACCGAGGCCCTGCACGCCGGCCCCACGAGTCCCGTGGCAGGTGGGACTTCCCCACCCCTAACCGCGAGCCCGCCGTAACGGGCTCCCATCGAGCCGGGCCCCGCCGTCCCGCGCCCCCGCGCAGGCGCAGCCCGTGAGCCCTCCGCGTTGTCGGTCCGCCGCGACGGACGCTGCTGGCCCGCGATGCGCGGTTCGGCCCTTGGGATCGCCGCGGCACGTACAGCGACGGTGCGCCCTTCAAAACGCGAGGCCCTTGGATGCGGTCGCCGGATTCACCACGCGCTCGGGCGTCATACAGGTGTCAAAGGGAGGGGCCAAAGTGCTAATTTCGGGTGCCGGAACATTTCCGCCCTGCCCCGTGAGCCCCACCTGGCTGGTATCCGTGGTGCCGTTAACCACGCCCTTGGCTGTGGTATAAGTGAAAATGTTGTCACCATTTTCGCCCACATAAGGGGAAGTTTCCCACGTCACGTGATC
>JAKCCC010000539.1 GCA_021838985.1 Planctomycetota bacterium | reverse complement strand
GTTTGATTCTACTATTAATCGCGGCGGTGGCGGCGCTGGCCGTGATCGCGTTGCGCCTGGCGCAGCTGCAGCTGGCCGAGGCGAAATTCTGGCGTGCCCAGGCCCAAAGTTTCAGCTATCGCCACTACGTCCTGCCCACGCACCGCGGCCCGATCGTCGATTGTCGCGGTCGCTACCTCGCCATCCAGGCGCCCTGCTACAATCTGGCGATTCAATATCAGGCCATGAATCGGGACGATCGCTGGATTACCCAGGAGGCTTTGCGTCGCCTGGAAAAACGCTATCCGTCCCGCCGCGCCGTGCTGGAGCATTTAGGAGCCGAACGGCGGCGCATCGTCGCGGCCTTGCGCCACCTGCCTGAAGCCATAAGCCGCTACTGCACGCTACCCTTAGCCGACGTGCTGGAGCGATGGGACCTGGTCCGCGCCCGCATGCAATTGCTGCAGGAAGATATCTGGGTGCAGCATTACCACCGCCACGAAGGACTTTTAGACCATGCCAGTCCCACCGATCTCGACGCCCAGCTCGGCCTGGCCGGCCACGTCGACCTGGCCGAAGCGCACGAGGCCCATACCATTGTCGCCGATATTTCACCGGGAGTCGCGTTCTACTTCCAGAAACATGCCCGCGAATATCCGGGGCTGGTGATTGTCCCAAGCACGCACCGGGTCTATCCCTTCGGAGCCGCGGCGGCCCAGGTGATTGGCGCCCTGCGTCAGGTCACGCCCGCGGCGTTGCGGAAGGATCCTTTCCAGCTGCCGCGTCTGATTCCCAAGACTCTGGCCGACACGCCAGGCAATCTCCGCGGCTACCTGCCCGGCGATGAGATGGGGGCTTCGGGAGTGGAGAGCGCCGCCGAAAATCTCCTGCGCGGCACACGGGGCATTCAAGTGCTGCGCCTGGACGGTCGGGAAATTTTGTCGGACCAGCGCCACCCCATCCCCGGCCAGAGCATCCACTTGACGCTGGACATTCGTTTGCAGCAGACGCTGCAACGACAGCTGGAAAATCCCGCCACCGGTTTACTCGATTTTAAAGGGCAATGGCATTCCGCCGCGGTAGTCGTGCTTTCCGTGGCGCATGATAACGTGCTGCTGATGCTTTCTGAACCGAGCTTCAACCTGAACTATTTCCATCAAGATTTTTCCCGACTGATCCACAATCCTGGGCGCCCCCTGCTCAACCGGGCTATCGCCGGAATCTATCCGCCCGGCAGCGTGGTCAAGCCGCTGGAGGCCGCCTTCGCGATCACCGACGGCGTGCTGACGCCTCAGACCGTGATTGATTGCGGCGCGTACCTCTTTCCCGGCCAGCCGAACCTGTTTCGCAACTGGACCTATCCGCTGGCCCCCGGACCGCTGGATCTAACTGGGGCGATCGAACAATCCTGTGACACTTACTTCTATCATGTCGGGTTGTGGCTAGGTTTCCAGCGGATGGTCGCCGGTTACCGTGAATTTGGTCTGGGGCAGTTGACGGGCGTGGGCCTGGGGGATGAAAGCCGGGGTAGGCTGCCGCCAGAGCGCGGCGCGCGGGATGGCGTGTCCAATCGCACCAATGCCATCTTTATGAGCATTGGGCAGGGACCGCTGGCGGTGACGCCTTTGCAGATGGCCAATGCCTATACGACCCTGTTGCGCGGGGGCATGTGGATGGCGCCGCGCCTGATCACAGAATTCCCCCGCCCGGCGCCACGGCGGGTGCCCCTCGACACGGCGGCTTTGCCCGCTATCCGGCTGGGCATGGAACGCGTGGTGCGCGGGCCGCATGGCACCGCTCCCATATTGCGTATGGCCATGGCTGTGGCGGGAAAAACAGGCACAGCGCAGACGGTGCGGCGCGTGCGACGGAACCACCACTGGACGGTCGTTAAAGGACTGGACGCCTGGTTCATCGGCTACGTGCCCGCAAGTCATCCTCAGTATGTGCTGGCCGCAGTGGTGCCAATGGGCGGCGACGGCGGCCGACGCGCCGGCGCCGTGATCCGCCAATGCATTTTGGACATGGAACACTACGGCTACTTGACCAAAGTGGATGGACCATGAAGCAATCCGTCGCCACGACTTATCTGCCCGTGCCGGAACGCCGGACGGTTATCGCGCCCCCGTTGCTGCGGCGCCCGCCCGCCCCGTCGCTTTTTCGGCAGATGGGCCGGCAACTGCTCTGGCAGCTCGCCTCCACGCGTATCGCCTGGCTGGTGCTGTTGATTATCTTGTTGCTGTGTGCCGTCGGTTTGGCCGCCGTGAACGCGTGTGGAACGCCTTTGCTGCGGCTGCAGGAATTACATCTGCTGATCGGCCTGGCGGTGTTATTGCTGGCGCTGGTCCCGGCGTACCATCGGCTGGGTCGCTATGCCTACGCTTTTTATATTGGCTCGGTTCTGCTGCTGCTGGCCGTGCGTTTCGGCCCCAGCGTGCAAGGTTCCCACCGTTGGTTCCTGCTGCCCGCGGGCATGAGTTTTCAACCCAGCGAATTGGCTAAGATCGGCTTCGTGATGGCCGTGGCGCGGTATCTGGCCAATCAGCGCAGTTGCCGAACCTTGCACACGTTGCTGGTTCCCTTTCTGCTGCTGCTGGCCCCGCTCGGGTTGATCGTGCTGGAGCCTGATCTCGGCACCTCCCTGTTATTTGTCCCGGTGTGCTACGCGATGCTGATCGCCGCGGGAGCGCGGCTGCGGCATCTGCTGGTGGTGT
>JAKCCC010000538.1 GCA_021838985.1 Planctomycetota bacterium | reverse complement strand
AGAACGCCCAGAAAAATCGCCACGCCGTAGGGCATCGCCACCATGGCGCTGCCTTCGGGCAGCAGCATCGCCGCGTCCCGCCGCGAGGCCTTCCCGAGGGCTAGACTGGCCGCTGACATGCCGATGAGTTTCAGATTACCCGCGACGCGCCCGACCTGCCGGTGGGCCAGCGACCAGGCCAAGGCAAACACCACCGCGGCAAGGGACACCCCGGCCAGAACGAACAGCGTGCCGGGGAATCCCACCCAGGCGCCGACCGCAGCCATCAGCTTCACGTCGCCGGCGCCGCCGCCGGCAAATAGGAATAAGATGAGATACGGGAGGGAGGCCACGATACTGGCCGCGAAGCTGATAAAAAATCCTTCGGGTCCGGCGTGAAGGCCGGCGAACAGAAGACCCGCGCCCCACGCCGGCAGCGTCAGGATATTTGGAATACGCCGTTCGGTAAGATCATAAATGGCCGACACCAGGCATAAACCGATGACGATAATCCACAGCCCCCACATGGTATGTTGGTTGGTAGATCCATAAATCATAGGTCACCCGCGTCCCCTGGGAGCCTGACCGCTCATCCGCTCAACGCACTTCTCTACCTCCCTTGCCGCCTGTCTACGCCTAAGAAAAAAAGGAAAAAACCCGGAGCCTCGATCGCCTGCCAGCCCCGTCAATACGGGGCTCCGGGACAGGGAACCCAATAGACGGCGCGATCAGGTGGTGCCGTGCACCGCGTTGTTCAGGTTGCTGAACTGGGTGTTGACTTGGGTGCCGATCGCGGCAATAACGCCAACCAAGCCGGCGACGATCAGGGCGGCAAGGATTGCCCATTCCACCGTTTCCATGCCCTGCTCGTTACGAAGCAGTTTTCCAAGAACCTTCATGTGAACCTCCTTTACGCGCAGCTCCGCCCTTGCCCGGCAGCGTGCGCTGGCCGGAACCCCGCCGGGCGACGAAACTCGCGTGGAACCATCGGAAGCCCCGGGTGAGCCGAACATCGGCCCGTTCCCATCCCCGCGGCTTCCATCCCGACAGCTATCGGGACTGCATGACCGTGCGGTTGGTGCGTTTAGCCTGGCACGTTCATGCGAAAAATATTATCGGCACTATCGCGGAGAAAGTTTAACCGGATTCGGAAATAGGCCGCCGCCCCTGCCGCCGCCCCATAGCTGCTGCGAACACGGCTTATCCCGCCGCGCGCGGGACGCCGCGTAGCCCGCGATGCCCCGGTAGTTTAGTCGCCCGCGGCGACCCGCTGCGAACATTTAGGTTACCTACTATGATAAGCAGGTTTTCCAGTGCGTTGTCAAACGATAAACTTCGGGTTGGAGAAAGAGCCTCAGACTCGCCACCGAACCCCAAGCACCGGCCTTCAGGCCGGTGAGCCTCCGGGTCGCCGTGGCGAGTCGCCCGCGGCGACCCGGTGAACGGCGGCTGACGGGGTACCCGAAAGTTAAGCGGTGACCGAGCGCTAGAATATGTTGCCGCAACCGCGGAGGTTCCCATGGCACGCCTATCCTCCAGGGTGAAACATTGGTTCATCCGCAACGGGGAAGTCGCTCTTTGGACCACGGCGCTGGCCGTGGGCGTCGCGGTCATACTCACGGCGCGGCTTTGGCGGTGTCCGCATGTAGCGTCGGCCCCAACCGCCATCCCAGGACTCGGCTGGAACAGGCCGGCTTCTCCCGCTTCATCGGCCTCCGCGTTGCATCCTGAAAAGCCCAGCTGGGCTGCATCCCTGGTCAAATGCCTCCGCCGCCCCAGCACGACGGCGGCCATTCAGCTCACCTCACCACTGGCGGGGCTGGTGCTTTCGCCGTGGCTATTCCACCGGGCAAACGATGCGCTGACCCGCCGCATGGCGGTGCATGGCCGCAAATGGTGGTTTATGGGCGGTAGAATGGGACGGCGCTATGAGTGGTACATCATTGTTGCCCGTCACATCCGCGTGGAGAACCACCGCCTTGCGCCGAAGTGTTACAAGGCCACAGCGTTCGCGGATGGCCGGCTCGTTGGCTGGTGGAACGGTTTGGACGCCCCCATGCATGCGAGCGTCATTAGCGCCCAGTGCGCCGCGGATAACTACTGCGCCGACGGGCGCTATTGTGAAGTCGGCTTCGGCCAGCCGCAGCCGTGATCCATCACAACCGCCCCTGGCGCTATAATGCTATACGGCGCACGGCTGTTAATGATACATTCCAGGGGCCAGGCCAGCGTGCATTTAGCCCGGAAAAGCGGCGGGACGCCGCCTCTACTTTGACCAACGGTACGTCTCAATAAGAGCCGCGTGTCGTATAAGTAGGAACGCGGAATGAATCATGGGATCGCCGGCAGCGCTCCGTGGCCCCCTCCAGCCGCAGGTCGAAGACCCGCCCCGGTGGACACAGCCCGAAGTGCCGTGGCTGGTCCGCTGGTTCGACGGCCCATCGGAGTGTGCCTGCTACGGCGGAGCTTCGAGCTACTGCTGATTCATTCCGCGTTCATACTCAGCACCGCATCGACCAGATCGCCATCCGTCGGTTCGGTGAGCGCAAAGCCGGCGCGCCGGCACAGGCGCTGCATCTCCTGGTTGGAGGAAAGGATTTCCGCCCGTACGTGCCGGATCTTTTCCAGGCGGGCCACCTCCAAGAGGCGCCCAAGCAGTTGCGTGCCTACGCCCCGATTCTGAAACGCATCGCTGATCACCACCGCGAAGCGCGCATCG
>JAKCCC010000537.1 GCA_021838985.1 Planctomycetota bacterium | reverse complement strand
ATGAGCCAATGGGTCCTTCACGGTATTCTTCGGGGAAAAAAGACGACGGCCTATCCGGCCCGGCCGGAAACCGCCGCGGGCGTCTCGCCCGGCCTGCCGGTGGCCGATCATTATCCTGTCTCGGCCTTGGATTCGTTGCTCGCCCGCTGCCCGACCCGCGTCTTCAGCAGCCGCGACGGCCAAATTACCGCTGATACTCGCCGCTGCATCCACTGCTACCGCTGTGTGCGCGGCCTCGAACCGCCGGTGGATTGGTCTAACACGTACGAATGGGCGTTGGCCCACGAGCAGCGCCACGAGCTGGGCCGGGCCTTTCGCGGCTCGATTCACATTTGCGTAGTCGATGCCGGCGACTGCGGGGCGTGTCTGAATGAAGTTAAACAACTTAACAATCCCTACTACAACCTGCATCGGCTGGGCTTTTTCATCACGCCCACGCCGCGGCACGCGGATATTCTGTTGGTCGTCGGGCCGGTGACGGATCAGATGCGCCCGGCGCTGAAGAAGATTTACGAGGCCATGCCCACCCCGAAACGCGTCGTGGCCGTCGGCGCCTGTGCGCTTTCTGGGGGCGTATTCGCGGGCAGTTTTGCCTGTGCCCGCGGCGTGGCGGAAGTTGTGCCGGTGGATGTGGAAGTGCCGGGCAATCCCGCGCCGCCGCTGGCCATTTTGCACGGTCTGTTGGTGGCGACCGGACGCCAAGTGCCAGCGGTGGGGGCAGGCCGCAAGGCGGTGCAGGCATAAATGGATACGCCAACGCTCATTTCAATGTTTTTTGCATTTTGCGGCGCGGGGATTTTACTGTCGCTGGCCGCGCCTTCGTCGCGGCAGGGCCACGTGCTGGCGTGGCTGGGGGGCCTCGCGTCCCTGGCTCTGGTCTTGGCTGGGGCCAGCGCCGTGTTCGCCGGGAAAACTTTCAGCCAGCCGCTGTGGACCCTGCCGGGGTTGGCGGCGACGCTCACCGTGAAATTGGATTCACTCTCGGCGGTATTCATGCTCATCACCGGCCTGGTGCTTTTTCCGGCTTCAATTTTCGCGGGCGGCTCGGGTGGGAATCCACGAGGACCGACGCGCGCCCTCCCGGTGCTCCTGTTCGGCCTTTATGCGTCACTGGCCTTGATCTTTCTCGCGGGCGACGTCGTGTTGTTCCTGCTGGCTTGGGAGGTCATGTCCATCTTGTGCTGGCTGCTCATTGTGGCCGCGCGGAAAAAGGACAATGGTTACACGGATTCCGGCTATCTTCTGCTGGCGATGGGTGAAGCTGGAACGGTCGCGGCGGCTTTGGGATTGCTGGTGTTGGCGGTTGGCGCCGGTTCCTTGAATTTTGGCGCCATGGCCGCAGCGGCGCCGACTTTGAGCACTTTCGCCCGCTGGGCGGTCTTTCTATTAACTTTTTTCGGCTTCGGCGTAAAAGCCGGTCTGATGCCGGTGAATTTCTGGGTGCCGCGGGCTTATGCGGCGGCGCCGCGGGCGTTCGCGCCTGTCCTGGCGGGAGCCACGTTGAATCTCGGCTTGTATGGAATCATGCGGGTGAACGCCGCCCTTCTCCCCGCGTCGTTGGTTGGCCCCGGAATAGTCGTTCTTGTAGTCGGAACACTCTCTGCCCTCGGGGGAATACTCTACGCCACCACCGACCACGATCTGAAAATCATGCTGGCGCACAGTTCGATCGAAAATGTGGGCATCATCGTGGCGGGTTTCGGCGCGGGGATGGTCTTTGTTGCTACCCGCCATCCGGCGCTGGCGGCCATCGCTTTTGCCGCGGCGCTGTATCATCTGCTTAATCATTCGCTTTATAAAACGCTGCTATTCTGCGGCGCCGGCGCGGTCGAAACGCAAACCGGTACGTGCGACATGGACCAACTCGGCGGCCTGATCCCATGGATGCCGCTGACCGCATTGGCTTTTCTGATCGGCGCGCTTTCCATCGCCGCCCTTCCCCCCTTTAACGGTTTCGTCAGCGAATGGCTTACCTTGCAAGCCCTGCTGCGTTCGGCGGAGCTATCGTCCACGGCCGTGAAAATCGTTTTCGCGTTGTGCGGGGCGGGATTGGCGCTTACGGCGGCGCTGGCGGTAACCTGCTTCGTAAAAGTATTCGCGATGAGTTTTCTGGGCATGCGGCGGTTGCCTCCAGAGATCGCCGTACGCGAACCGTCCGCCCGAGTGCTGGCGCCGATGTTTATCCTCGCCGCGTTATGTCTCGGTTTCGGCGTTTTGCCGACGTATGTCATTCCAGCGCTGGATCGTGCCGTGCGTCCTCTGGCCGGCGCCAGCGCTGCCGCCGCCTTGGTCCCGCCGTTTTTTGCCGCCAATCCAGCGCATACCACGTTGCCAGTGGCGTTCGTGAAGGATTTCCACTCAATTGGCGCCCAGGTCGGCCAACAGGTTTTGCCTGGACGCGGGCTAGTCGTCCTGCATCGCGGCGGGGCCGCCAATCCGGTGGTGTTCGCGATGTCCACTTCCTATATGCTGATGGTGCTGGTGGGTTTGCTGCTGCTGACGTATGGGGTGATCCGTCTGGCACGGACGCGCCGCCGACGCCTTTTCCGGCGGGCCTGCTGGGACGGCGGCATTCGCCGCCTGCTGCCGGAGATGACCTACACGGCGACAGGCTTTTCCAATCCGGTACGCGTGATTTTCGACGCCGTGTTCCGTCCCACCACCGTCGAAGACACCCGTGAAACCGTGGCCGAACATTTT
>JAKCCC010000536.1 GCA_021838985.1 Planctomycetota bacterium | reverse complement strand
TGCACCCGCCAGCGCGGTAACCACGGTAAAAAGGGCAAAAAAATGATTGCGCCCCATGATGGGAATGACCATCGTCTGCAGACGCAGATTGGCCACTGTGATGTGAATGCCGGCGATTCCAGAAAGCAAATACAACGCCCCCACCAGTACCAAAGGATGCCCCACCGCCCGTGTCGCGAGGATCCACCAGCCAGCGCAGATGAGACCCATGACCAGCACGCCCAGGCGGATGATCGCCCGGGCCGAAATATGATCCAGCAGTGGCCCGGACCAAAGCAAGGACAACAATCCTCCGATGACGCTCATGGCGGAAAGCAGCACCACCGCACTTTCGCTGAACCCCGCCACGCCGCGTAGAAAGGCGACAGTAAAAACGCCCAATCCGCCGAGCAGCAGCGCGAACAGGATATTGAAAATAGAAAGCCGCTGAAAGGGTTTAAAGCGGATCATGGCCAGCCAGGGGACGCGGGCGCCGGCGCGGCGCCGCGCCTGGGGTGTGGAAAGATCGGGCGTGCCGGCCAGAAAAAATACGCTGATCGCTCCTCCGATGGCGCTAAGCAGGATGGCCAGGGAAAATTGTCCCGCTCCCGGCCGACCCGCCAACAGCAGCGACACCATGCCCAGGGCCAGCAGGCTGCCCACCATGCCGAAAATCTGCTGCTGGGAGAAAAAACGCCCCCGCACGGCCTGGGGGATCAATTCCGTTATCCAGGGCATCCAGGCTCCGCCGGTCAGCCCCCGGAAAAGATTAAAACCCGCCAAACACATCAGGATGGCCCCCAGCCGGGCGCCATGCGACGCCAGCCACAACGGCGCACTGGCCAGCACAAACAGCATGACGGTGCGTGCCGCCCATCCCCACACCATCACCCGTCGATAGCCGAACCGCGGCAACAGGTGGGCCCCGGGCACCTGCAGGGTGGCCAACAAAGGTTGTAACGCCGCCAGCAGGCCCAGCAGGGCGTCATTGGCCCCCAATTTCTGCGCATACAGGATAACCGGCGCTCCCAACGCAATTTGCCAGGAAACCGCGTTAAAGAAGCTGAACCAGTTGGCGCGGGCTGAACCGGCTGGAAAACCCACCAGCGACAGCGTACCCAATGGCAACAGCGGTGAGCCGGCCAGACGCCCCAGCAGCGTGGGCGGCATCCCGGCCCCGGCGGGCGGCAGCGCGGCGTCACGCCCGGTTGGCGTGTGGTCGTTGTCGCAGGAAGTTCCGCCCTGATTTTGTCGGGGCATGTGGCTCGGGTCCGTGTTCATGGCGTTGCCAATGTATCAAATACCTTCCCGATTTGTTAGCGTCGCGCTAAGCCATCGCTAAGATTGCGGTACCGTTGCGCTAAGTTCGCCGGATTTTTCAAAAAAAACTTGCCTTTGGCCGGAGCCTGGCGTATGCATGAGGGTGGAGATATTTCCGTTCCAGCCCCCGGCGCTGAATGGTGCTCAAACGTGACTCGGGTTGCAACGGACCTGCAGCCCGACAAGCGGCCCAGCACCAAACAAGGAGATCGCAACATGGCTCCTCCCCAAGTGACTGACATGGTTGGGCGTCCCCACGGACACACCCTGCCGGCGCCGGCGGCTAAAACGATTCTCATTACCGCACCCGCGAAGCCGGCGGTGTATGCCATTGAGGTGGAAAACCTGGAGGTTTTCTACGGTAAGCAACGGGCGGTGCACGGGGTTAATCTGCGCGTCAGACGGAACCAGGTTACTGCGTTCATCGGCCCTTCCGGATGCGGAAAAACCACCATTCTGCGCTGCTTGAATCGCATGAACGATTTGATCCGGCATTGCCAGGTTCGCGGCTCGATCAAGATTCACGGCGCCGACGTCTACAGCCGGCGCACCGACGTGATGGAGCTGCGCAAGCGGATCGGCATGGTGTTCCAGAAAGCCAATCCATTTCCCAGGAGCATTTTTGAAAATGTCGCCTATCCGCTGCGGATTCATGGCGTCCGCGGTAAGCACGTCCTGGCGGAAAAGGTGGAACAAGCACTGCGGGCGGCCGGGCTTTGGGACGAAGTGAAGGATCGCCTGCACGTCTCCGGAGTGGCGCTTTCCGGCGGCCAGCAACAACGGCTGTGCATCGCACGGGCTTTGGCCGCCGATCCAGAGGTGCTGCTGATGGATGAACCGTGCTCCGCCTTGGATCCGATCGCCACCAAGGGCATCGAGGCGCTCATCAATCAATTGTGCCAAACCATCACCATCGTTATCGTCACCCATAATATGCATCAGGCCGTTCGTGTGGCGCATCAAACGGCATTTTTCTATATGGGCAGTCTGATCGAAAGCGGCCCAACGGACAAAATTTTCAATACCCCGGACCATCCCCAAACCCTCGCCTACATCACCGGGCAGTTCGGCTGAGGCAACAAGTCAGCTTCCGGCGGTCAGCGTTCCGCCATTCGCTTTCAGCCTTCCGCGATCGAGACTCTAGGTCGCAGGTTCTCGGCCACAGTCCCTCCCGCCCCGCGGACACTCTTCCGGAGGCGAGTCTTCGACTTACGGACGATGAAAATACGCATAGCCCCAAGCGTTAGCGCGTGGCCCGGATGTGCGATGTTAGCCCGGGCCCGTCGCTGCGTGTAGTCGGCCACGGCGACCGTCGGGCAATGAATCCCCCCCCTCGGTGTAATCCAAATTTATTCCTACCTTAATGCGCTGCTAATGATCACCCGCTTCAATGATGGTCAGAG